>DAITNE010000295.1:0-3331 GCA_036834765.1 Methylocella sp. | reverse complement strand
TATTTCTTCGCGCCGAAGCCCGATCGGGCGCGGGTAGCCGAGATACAGAGACAGGCGGCGCAGACGCAGCCGCAGGCCGTGCCAGGGGAGGCCCCAGCGAGCGCGCCGGCGGGCGCGCCGGTAAGTCTTCCGCGCGATCTCGCTCCCGCCGACGCGGCGGCGCCCAAGACCCGCGCTGAGGCGCTGGCCGCCTCGCCGCGCGTCAAGATCGACACGCCGGCGCTAAGCGGCTCGCTGGCGCTGAAGGGGGCGCGGCTCGACGATGTCGCCCTCAAGGCCTATCGCGAGACGACCAACCCCTCGAGCCCGAACATCGTTCTGTTCTCGCCCGCGGGCGCGCCTGACGCTTATTACGCCGAGGCCGGATTCCTCGCGGCGTCGGGCGAAACGCTGGCGCTGCCTCGCGCGGACACGCTGTGGCAGGCCGATCGCGGCACGCTGACCCCGCAAACGCCGGTGACGCTCACCTATGACGACGGCCAGGGCCTCGTCTTCCACCGCGAGATCGCCGTCGACGATCGCTACATGTTCACCATCAAGGACAGCGTCGAGAACAAGTCGGACAAACCGGTGACGCTCGCTCCCTATGCGCTGGTGGCGCGCCAAGGCCTGCCGAAAACGGCGAATTATGCGGTTTTGCATGAGGGTTTCGTCGGCGTCATCGGCGACGGCGGCGTTGAGGAGATCAAATACGACAAGATCGAGAAGGAGGACGGCGCCGCGAAGACCTTTTCGGGCGTTGGCGGCTGGCTCGGCTTCACCGACAAATATTGGGCGGCGACCGTCATTCCGGACCAGAAGGCGCCGATCGAGGCGCGCTTTTCGGCCGGCCTTTCGCCGTCCGGCCAGAAGAGCTATCGCGCCGATTTCGCCGGCGCGGCGCAGACGCTCGCGCCAGGCGCCTCGACCGAGGTCATGAGCCGCGTATTCGCCGGCGCCAAGGAAGTCGAGACCCTGGATCGCTATCAGGTCGATCCGGGCATCAAGAAATTCGATCTTCTGATCGATTGGGGCTGGTTCTATTTCATCACGCGGCCGATGTTCCGGCTGCTGCATTTCCTTTACCGGCTTACCGGCAATTTCGGCGTCGCAATCCTGATCGCCACGGTGATCGTCAAAGGATTGTTCTTCCCGCTCGCCAACAAAAGCTATCTGTCGATGGCCAAGATGAAGGCGGTCGCGCCGCAGATCGCGGCGATCAGGGACAAATATCCCGACGACAAGATGAAGCAGCAACAGGAGACCATGGCGCTCTACAAGCGCGACAAGATCAATCCGGTGTCGGGCTGCCTGCCGATGCTGATCCAGATCCCAGTGTTCTTCGCGCTTTACAAGGTCCTGTTCGTGACGATCGAGATGCGGCACGCGCCGTTCTTCGGCTGGATCAAGGATCTTTCCGCGCCCGATCCCACCAATGTGTTTACTCTGTTCGGACTCATTCCCTGGGACCCGACGCAGCTCCCGGTGTTCGGCCATTTTCTCGCGCTCGGCATCTGGCCAGTGCTGATGGGCATATCGATGTTCGTCCAGATGAAGGCGAACCCCGAGCCTTCCGATCCGACTCAAAAGCAGATTTTCACCTGGATGCCGGTGATTTTCACTTTCACCCTCGGCACATTTCCATCGGGCCTCGTGATCTACTGGACCTGGAACAACATCCTCTCCGTCGCCCAGCAGACCCTGATCATGAAAAAGGCCGGCGTTAAGATCGAGCTCTTCGACAATATCGCCAACATGTTCAAGAAAAAGGCCACGAGTTGACAGGTGAGGCTCGCGACGAAGCGGCGACCGTCGAGCCCGATTTCCTTGAGGCCGGGCGCAAGCTGTTCGCGCTCGAATGCGATTTCCTCTGGGCCGCGGGCGCGGCGAGCCAATTGCCGCCGCCGGGCGCGCCCGAAATCGCCTTCGCCGGGCGCTCGAACGTCGGCAAGTCGTCGCTCCTCAACGCGCTGACCAACCGGAAAACTCTGGCGCGCACCTCGACGACGCCGGGGCGCACGCGCGAACTCAATTTCTTCGGGCTCGGCGGCGACGTGGCGTCGGCGAAGCTCAGGCTCGTCGATATGCCGGGCTATGGCTATGCTGCGGCCTCGAAGCAGAAGATCGCGTCATGGACCGGCTTGATGCAGGATTTTCTGCGCGGCCGGGCGCCATTGGCGCGGGTTTTCGTGCTGGTCGACGGCCGCCATGGCCTCAAATCCGTCGACGCCGAGATGATGGACCTGCTCGACCGCTCCGCCATGTCCTATCAGATCGTCCTCACCAAGCGCGACGAGGTCAAGGCCGCCGAGCAGGACCAACGCATCGAGGAGACTCTGAAGGCGCTGGAGAAACGTCCGGCCGCCTATCCGCAGGTGATTTTCACCTCCGCGAAAAGCTCCGCCGGCATCGCCGATCTGCGCGCCGCGATCGCGAAGCTGCTGGCCGAGCGCGGCTCCTAGAGCTTTTCGAGTGAAGCGGACACCGGTTCGCGTGAAGAAAATGCGGCAAAACAGCTCTGACGCCGCGTTGAGATTGTCACAACAAGCGAATAAATAACGGCAATTCCATCCGGACGGACCAAATGACTGAAGCGACAATCGCGAGCGACCAGCAAAAAGCCCAGGAACAAGCCAAGATCCTGATGCAGGCGCTGCCGCACATGCTCCACTACGACGATGCGATCGTCGTCGTAAAATACGGCGGTCACGCCATGGGCGACGAAAAGGTCGCCCGCGATTTCGCCAAGGACATGGTTTTGCTCGAACTATCCGGCGTGAAGCCAGTTGTCGTTCACGGCGGCGGGCCGCAGATCGGCGCCATGCTGAAGAAGCTCGGCATCAAATCGGAGTTTTCGGACGGATTGCGCGTGACCGACAAGGCCACGATCGAGATCGTCGAAATGGTGCTCGCCGGCTCGATCAACAAACAAATCGTCGGCTTCATCAACGCCGAAGGCGGCCACGCCATCGGCCTTTGCGGAAAGGACGGCAACATGGTCATCGCTCAAAAGGCGGGGCAGACCAGCGAATCGGTCGATCTCGGCTTCGTCGGCGAACCCTCGAAGGTCGACACCATCGTGCTCGACCAGGTGCTTGGCCGCGAACTGATCCCCGTGCTCGCCCCGATCGCGGCGGGGGCGGATGGCGAAACCTATAACGTCAACGCCGACACCTTCGCCGGCGCGATCGCCGGCGCGCTGAAGGCGAAAAGGCTGCTATTCCTGACCGACGTGCCGGGCGTGCTCGACAAGGACAAGAACCTGATCAAGCAATTGCGCGTCGACGAGATCCACGCCCTGATCGCCGACGGCACCATCACGGGCGGCATGATCCCCAAGGTCGAGACCTGC
>DAITNE010000294.1:0-3335 GCA_036834765.1 Methylocella sp. | reverse complement strand
CGCGGCGGCTGCGCTGTTCGCGCTCGCGCGGGACGAAGACGCGACGAGCGACGCCGCCATCGTTGGCCTCATGATCGCGGTCGCCGCCCTGCGTCGCGAGGAGAGCCGGGGCGCTCATGCGCGAACCGATTTTCCGGCCGTCGCGGCGAAGGCGCAACGCACGACCCTGCGTCTCTCCGACGCGATGCGCGCCGCGCAGGAATTCGCGCCCGAGCTCGTCGATTGAGCGCAAGCGGACGACGCTTGCGGCAACCCTTGCAATCTCTCTTGCGGCGCCTTTGCGATGACCCTTGAGCCGACCCCTGCGCCCGCCCTCGCGCCGCTTGCGAGAATCTTGATCGAGCCGCTGGTCCGCGCGGCGCTGCTCGAAGACCTCGGCCGCGCCGGCGACATCACGACGGCGGCGGTGGTTCCGGCTGACCTTGAAGAGAGAACCGCCCTCATCGCGCGGCAGGCGGGCGTCGTGGCGGGACTCGATCTCGCGCGGCTCGCCTTCGAGCTGATCGACCCACGCATCGCTTTTCGCATCGAGCGCCAGGACGGCGAGGCGGTTGGCCCGGGCGAGCGCATCGCCGCCATCGCCGGCCCCGCGCGCGGAATTTTGACGGCGGAGCGCACAGCGCTCAATTTTCTCTGTCACCTCAGCGGGATCGCCACCGCCACGGCGTCGGTCGCGGCGGTGCTGCGCGGCCATAAGGCGCAGGTCGTCTGCACACGGAAAACCACGCCGGGTTTGCGCGCTCTGGAGAAATACGCGGTTCGCGCCGGCGGCGGCGGCAACCATCGCTTTGGATTGGACGACGCCGTACTCATCAAGGACAATCACGTCGCGATGGCGGGCGGCGTCAGGGAGGCGCTGCGCCGCGCCCGCGCCGCAGTCGGCCATCTCGTCAAGATTGAACTTGAAGTCGATACGCTGGCGCAACTTGCCGAGGCGATGGCGGAGGGGGTCGACGCGGTGCTGCTCGACAATATGGATCCGGCGACGCTCGCAAAAGCCGTCGCCCTCGTCGGTGGCCGCGCGTTGACCGAAGCCTCCGGCCGCATCACGCCGGAAACCGCGCCGATCATCGCAGCTTCAGGAGTCGATCTGATTTCGATCGGCTGGCTGACGCATAGCGCCCCAATTCTCGATATCGGTCTCGATTTCGAGCCTTGAGGCGCGGAGATCGTTGGCCGCTTTTACTGCTCGGACGGCGCAGTCTGATAGTCGATCCCGGCGGCGAAATCATAGTAGTCGCTGGGGAATTCGCCCGCGCGCGGGACGACGAAGGCGCTGCGGCCTTCCGACACCAGTTCGACGCCGACGATCGGGGCGGCGTATTCTTGAGGGGACGCGCTCATCGGAAATTGCGTTTGCGCCGCCAATCCGGTGGCGCCAAGGGCGACGCCCGAAAAAAGAGTGACCGTCAAAAGGGCATTGCGCATAAGTTTCTCCTGCCTGAAGCGCGACTTTGAATAAAACTCGCGCAATCCCGAAAGGTTCCACGATTCGCTTGCGGGGAAGGGCGCGCCATCGCGATCCGGCGTGCGGATCGCGGCTGCGGCTCGACGCCGGCCGATTTCGGCGACGGAACATGCGGAACCATTCACGCGTTTCCCGACAACCCGGCAGAGAGCAGATTTTCAGCGGCGGGCGGGAGGAGAGCGCCATGGCTCCTCGGATAGCGAAAATTCTCGCAGCGACGATCGCGTTCGGATTCGGTCTCGAAATCTCCTTCGCGCCGGGCGCGGCGCCTGGCGCGATGAGCGAAGCCCTCGCCTTTGGACACGGCGGGTTCGGCGGCGGCGGCCACTTCGGGGGCTTCGGCGGGCATTTCGGCGGCTTCGGCGGCGGCCATTTCGGCGGCTTTGGAGGCGCGCGCTTCGGCGGTTTTGGAGGCGGTCATTTCGGACGCTTTGGAGGCTTCGCGCATTTCGGCGGCTTTCGGGGCGGCCATTTCGGCGGCATGCATTTCGGGCGCTTTGGCGGCGGCCGCGTCGGCATGAGTCATTTCGCCCGCAGTCATTTCGGTGGACGGCATTTCGCCGGCAGCCGCTTCGGCGCCGGCCATTTTGGCCACGCGAACTTGGCCGCGCATCAGTTGGGCGGCGCCGCCGGCCGCATCGCCCTCGCTCATAATGGCTCGGGCGCCGCCGGATTTGGCCGGTTCAACGGCCTCCATGGCTTCGATCCGCACGGCTTCAACCGCAATGCTTTTGGCAGCATGGCCGCTTGGAATACGTGGGGCGGGGCCACCTGGGGCGCCGGCTGGAACAATTGGGGAGCCGGCTGGGGCTATTGGGCGGGCCCCGTCTTCTGGCCCTTCTTCTTCGGCGACGTGCTGAGCTTTGCGCTCTGGCCTTACGGTCTCTACGACCCGTTCTTGGCCTATGGGCCCGACTTCTTGCTCGCCAGCATCTTCTGGCCGGGTCCTTCGCTATGGCCCTATTACGCCTATGACGGGGGCGCTGGTCTCTTCGACATCTACGGCAGCGCCCCTTATGTCGAGAATTACGCCGCCTATGGTTATGATGGGAGCCACTGGCGCCATCGCCGTCATCCGCGCTATGCGGCCCGCTCCGTGGCGGAAGCCGCTCCCGGGACCGAGTCCGCCGCCGCTTCGACCTGCGGCGGGCTGGCGCCGGGCGTCGCGAACCTGCCGATCGGCCCGATCGACCGGGCGATCCGGCCGACCGACGCGCAGATCCCGCTGTTGAACGAGCTCGAAACCGCGGCGGCGCGGGCCGGCAAAATCCTTCAGTCGTCGTGCCCGGCTGAAGTCCCGCTGACGCCGGGCGGCCGCCTCGACGCCGTCGCGAGCCGAATCCAGGCGATGATCGAGGCCGTGCAGATCCTGCGCCCGGCGCTGGCGACGCTCTACAATTCGCTCGACGATGCACAGAAGCAGCGTTTCGCCGCCATTGGCGCGCAGGGCGAATATGGGCGCGCGCGCAGGGCCGGCGAAGCGTCGCCCGCGGGCGATCTCGCCGCTCTGTGCAAGCAACAAGTCGGAAACTTCACGCTGTTGCCGGTGCAGCGCATCGAAGACACGATCAAACCGACGGAACAGCAGAAACTCGCATTCGACGCGCTGAAATCGGTGTCGGCCAAAGCCGCGGCGGACCTCGACGCCTCATGCCCGGCCGAGATGCCGCAGACATTGACGGACCGGCTTGATCTCGCGGCCAAACGGCTCGAGGCCCTCGCCAACGCGGTCGACACGGTGAAACCGGCGCTGAACGATTTCTACAACATGTTGAGCGACGAACAGAAGGCGCGCTTCAACGTCATCGGCCGCTCCGCCGATGCGGTCGCGCCGTAAGGGCGGAAGGGCGACTGACGGCGATCATAT
>DAITNE010000293.1:0-3359 GCA_036834765.1 Methylocella sp. | reverse complement strand
TCTCGAAGGCGCAGGTGCAGGCGCTCGCCGCCGGCGACGCCTGGCTCGAAAAGGGAGCCAATCTTTTGTGTTTTGGGCCGCCCGAGTCCGATTCATACTGCTCATCTCACCATGTCATTGATATTCCAAGGGCAACATCGGCTGATCTTGAGATGGCGGCCTTGCTGACGAGCGCCGTCGCCGATGCGCGGCTGTTTCGGCGACATCGGCGCTGTGGAGATCCGCAATGCGAATGACCCAAGGCGCGCCTTTGCAGTGCTGGCGTGCGGGGAGCGCGCCCTCCACGATCAGACGGCGGACAGTTGCTGGACTGACGGCGAGCGCTTCAGCCGCCTCGTCGAGCGTCGCCTCGCCGCGTTCGGCGCGTTCGCCTTCGCGATACACTGCGATGCCGCGATGACGGCGCAGCGAAGCGACGTGCGAGCGCGTCCAGGACTTGCTCTTGATTGGCGTGCTCCCCGTGCGATTGAGCACGGCGGCGATCGCCATGTCCGGCATTTGCCTGGCCAGCGCCTTCACCAACTCGACGACGTCGGTGTTCAGGCTCCAGCGATGCTGTCCGACGCGGTTCTTGCGCACGCGCAGCGCAGTGTGGTCGTCGCCGGCCCAGCGAATGACGAGATCAAGGCCATCGTTCTCCACACGCACGACGATCTCCTCGATCAGCAAGCGCACGATCCGCTTGCGGGTGGCGACGGTAGCCCCCGGCGCATTCCATGCGCGCTCGACATCGGCGCCCAATTTGAGCAGCGCCTCCCGCTCGGCGGGACTCGGGCCGGGCGAAACTGCGGCGTCGAGCGCGTCGAGTTCATCCTGAAGCCGCCGCTCCTCTTTCAGGCGCTCGTTCCAGCGTCGTTCGAGTTCGCCCGCGACCAGACGGTTGGCCGGGTCGACCGCGTCATACTGCCGCCGGGCGTGCAACGTCTCAAAACTCGCGTGCTTCAGCGCCAACTCGACCTGACGGCGTTTCTCGGCCTGCTCGCGCCCGCTTGTCGCCAGAGCCGCCAGTGCGGCCTCGACGCCGAGCGGCTGGATACGCTCGATCACTTCCGCGCCGACGGCGGCGTCGACGCGCAAACTGCCGAAAGAGATGCAACGCTTGGTTCCATGGTTGAGGAATGCTCCTTGACAATGATAGCGCGCGACGTCGCCCTTGGTCCCGCCGTAGGCGACGTGCAGCTTGCGCCCGCAATGCCCGCAACGGAACAAACCTGCCAGCAGCGCCTCGCCGCGCCGCACGGCGCCGCGGGCGGCCCAGCTCTTGCCGTTGGCGTTGTCGCTGATCAGCCGCTGATTCCTTTCGAAAGCGTCCCAGCCGATATAACCCTCATGATGGTCGCGGATCAAAACCTGCCATTGCGGTTGCTCGACGTGATGTCCCCGCGAGATTCGCTTACGGCCGCCCTCGATCGTCACCCTGCTCGTCGAGCGGCCGAAGGCGTAGGCGCCGGCGTAAACAGGGTTGGTCAGGATGTGATAAACTGTGTTGTAGACAGGCGCTTTCCACTTCAGGCCCCGTCCCTGCGGACCGTAGCCGACAGCGGGAAGTTCGATCTTCTCCTGACGAAACCATAGATGGACCTGCCGCACGCTCTGGACTTGCGCGAACTTGGCGAAGACCAAGGCGAGCGCCTCACGCACCCGCGCATCAGGATCTTTTTCGATCCGGTCGGGACCGCTGCGCACGTAGCCGACCGCCACCGTCATGAACAGCTCCCCCCGTCGAGCCTTTTGCTTCAGCGCCTCATGGGCGCGCTGTCGCAAAATCGTCAGCTCCATCTCGCTCATGGTTCCCTTCATGCCGAGCAAAAGCCGATCGTTCGGCAGACGCGGATCGTAGACGCCATCCTCATCAGCGATCAACGTGCCGACCAGGCCGCAGAACTCCAGCAGCGTGTGCCAGTCGCGCCCGTTGCGAGCCAGGCGCGAAGCCTCGATCGAGACCACGACGCCAACGCGGCCTTCGCAGATGGCTGCGAGAAGCTTCTCGAAGCCTGGTCGGGAGACGCCCGAGCCAGACCGCCCGAGGTCGTCGTCGATGACGCCGACGTCGGTCCAACCGAGGCCGCGGGCGCGCTCGACGAGCCCATATTGCCGGCGACGGCTTTCGACGTTGTGGATCACCTGATCGGCCGTCGACTGGCGAACATAGACGATCGCCGCGCGGGCGAGATGGTCAGCCCCGATGCGGCTCATGACGCACCTCCTTCCCGATCAAAACCGGGGCCTGGCGAACAATTGCCTCCGTCAGCAGCGCTCCCAGGATCTCGATCATGGCCTGGCGGTGTTCGGGAGGGGTTGGTCGCCGGTCTCGCGGCTCCTCGAACAGTTCGGGTTGTCGACGGTGGACTGGACGCATGGTCGGCTCCTTCGCGCGGGGATGATTCTCCCGGTTCGGAGCCTAAAAGCGCATCGAGATGGGCGCGTAGATCGTGCAGGCGCGCCATGCAAAGTCGCGGCGTCGCGCAGATCGAGGATGTGGCTGCTTCTGGCCGCATCATCCATGCCGGCGTCAGAGTCAGCGTGCCGTCGCTCAAAACGATCGTGACGTGCTCGACGCCCGCGTACTGAACGCGCCGCCCTGTGGAGGCCACCGCCCGCCCCGCAAACGGGTGAAACGGATAGAAGATTGTCTCTTCACCCGCCAGAACGCCGGCGCCACGTCTCTGTCTTGCCAGGCGGAGGAAAATCCCATCTCGCGGCGGCGCTCGGTCTGGCGTTGATCGAAAAGGGCTGGCGCGTCTTCTTCACCCGAACCACCGACCTCGTCCAGAAACTTCAGATCGCTCGCCGCGATCTCGCCCTCGAAGCCGCGATCGCCAAACTCGACAAATATCACCTTCTGATCCTCGACGATCTCGCCTATGTCACCAAGGATCAAGCGGAAACGAGCGTTCTGTTCGAACTGATCAGCGCACGCTACGAGCGCCGATCCATGCTCATCACCGCCAACCAGCCCTTCGGCGAATGGGGTAAGATCTTTCCCGGCCAGGCCATGACGCTCGCGGCCATAGACCGCCTCGTTCACCACTCCACGATCCTCGAAATGAACGTCGACAGCTATCGCCGAAAGGAAGCCGTCGACAAAGCGCGAGGCGTAGGACGCCCGCCGACGCGTGCGACGATCAAAAAATCTTCATGATTGACGCGCCGCGACACCAAAATAAAACGTCATGAAAATATCGCTTGCATTGTTGTCGCGCCGCGACAATCATCACCTCGCTGCGACCGCCAAAATGGCATTTATAATTGTCGCCCGCCTTCTCATCCAGATTGTCGCGCTATATCAAACGCTCAAGAACCGCATCCTCCTGGAAAATTACTATCTGCCCGGTGCCCTCGAAATCAAAATTGATGCA
>DAITNE010000292.1:0-3360 GCA_036834765.1 Methylocella sp. | reverse complement strand
TATCTCGGCGGCATCGACGGCCTGCTGCATGTCACCGACATCGCCTGGCGTCGCGTCAACCATCCGACCGAGGTCCTGACAATCGGACAGACCGTTCGCGTCAAGATCATCAAAATCAATCACGAGACCCACCGCATTTCGCTCGGCATGAAGCAGCTGCTCGAGGATCCGTGGCAGGGCATCGAGGCGAAATATCCGGTCGATGCGCGCTTCCAGGGCCGCGTCACCAACATCACGGATTACGGCGCCTTCGTCGAGCTCGAGCCCGGCATCGAAGGCCTGATCCACGTATCGGAAATGTCCTGGACCAAGAAGAACGTGCATCCCGGCAAGATCGTCGCGACGAGCCAGGAAGTCGACGTTCAGGTGCTCGAAGTCGATCCGATCAAGCGCCGCATTTCGCTCGGCCTCAAGCAGACGCTCGCCAACCCCTGGGAGTCCTTCGCCGAGAAATTCCCGGTCGGCTCCGAAGTCGAGGGCGAGGTCAAGAACAAGACCGAATTCGGCCTCTTCATCGGCCTCGACGGCGATGTCGACGGCATGGTCCATCTCTCGGACCTCGACTGGAAGAAACCCGGCGAGCAGGCGATCGAGGACTACAAGAAGGGCGATATCGTCAAAGCCAAGGTGCTTGACGTCGATATCGAGAAAGAGCGCATCTCGCTCGGCGTGAAGCAGCTCGCCTCCGATCCGTTCGCCGCCAAGCCGGCCGAGGCCGGTGCCGGCAAGACGGGCGAGGAGGCCGGCGGCGCAGGCGATCTCAAGAAGGGATCGGTCGTCACCTGCGAGGTCGTTGAGGTCAAGGAAGGCGGTCTCGACGTCAGAATCGTCGGCACCGATTTCACCGCCTTCATCAAGCGCAATGAACTTGCGAGAGATCGCGCCGATCAGCGGCCCGAACGCTTCGCGGTCGGCGAGAAGGTCGACGCCCGCATCACCGTGTTCGATCGCCGCGCCCGCAAGGTGTCGGTCTCGATCAAGGCGCTCGAAGTCGCCGAGGAGAAGGAGGCCATCGCGCAATATGGCTCCGCCGATTCCGGCGCTTCGCTCGGCGACATTCTCGGCGCGGCGCTGAAAGCGCGCGACGATACGCCGAAGAAGAAGGCCCCGGCCGAAGAAGAATAGCTGTCGGCGCCGCGCCCCGGCGCGGTCGAAAATCAAAAGCCCGTGCGAAAAATTCGCGCGGGCTTTTTTGTCTCCAGCCACGATTTGTCTCCCGCGAAGAAAACCGATGTCCGCCGCTAATCTTGGTCCCATCACAGGAATATAATTGGCGTTCGCCGCGGTCCAAGATCGTCAATATCTCGTTGAAGTCTTTGGCATTTTTGCTGTTAATGCGTCCGAAACCGTCCGCTGGCGTCCATTGACAGCCATCAGATTTGTTGGCTTTAATGAGGGCCTTGGGTGAGTCGGCAACGGGCGAGGCCAACATGGCACTAACAGACACGACAATCAGGGGTGCGAAGGCGACGGCGAAGACGCGCAAGCTCTCGGACGGCGGCGGCCTTCAAATCTGGATCACGCCCACGGGCTCGAAGCTCTGGAACATCGCCTATCGGTTCAACGGCCGGCAACGCAAGCTCTCCCTTGGCGCTTACCCGGCCGTCAGTCTGGCGGACGCGCGGGCGCAGCGCGACGAGGCGAAGCGGCTCCTGGCGGCGGGAATTGACCCGAACGCGCAAAGGAAGGCCGATGCGTCAACGAAGGCCAGCGCGTGCGCCAATACGTTTGAGATCATCGCAGCCGAGGTCGTGGACAGGAAGCGCAGGGAGGAGAAGGCCGATCGCACCTTGGGGAAGATCGAATGGCTCCTGAGCCTCGCTAGGCCCGCCATAGGCGCACGCCCGATCGCAGACATTACCGCGGCGGAAATCCTTGGCGTATTGCGCACCGTCGAGGCGCGAGGCAGGCATGAGACAGCGCGACGACTCCGAGCGGTCATCGGGGAGGTCTTTCGATTCGCCATCGCAACCGGGCGGGCCGACACTGATCCGACATATGCATTGAAGGGAGCCCTGATCGCGCCAACCGTGAAGCATCGAGCGGCGATCATCGAGCCCAAGGCGTTCGGCGGCGTTCTCCGTGCGATCGCGGGCTCCGAGGGCGCTCCCGAAACACGGGCAGCGCTCAACCTGCTGGCGCTGACGTTCGTTCGGCCGGGTGAATTGCGCGCGGCCGAGTGGGTCGAAATCGATCTCGACGCGGCGCTCTGGTCAATCCCGGCGGCGAAGATGAAGATGAAGCGGCCGCATTTTGTCCCGCTCGCACCGCAAGCCGTCGCCATCTTGCGGGAGCTTCAAGAGATCACCGGCCGGCAGCGGTATCTTTTCCCGTCAGTCCGGACGCGGGGAGCTTGCATGAGCGAGAGCACGATAAACGCCGCGCTGAGACGGCTCGGCTTTGCCAAGGACGAAATGACGGGGCATGGGTTCCGCTCGTCGGCGTCGTCGATGCTCAACGAGTCGGGCAAGTGGAACCCCGATGCCATCGAGCGCGCGCTGGCCCACATCGAGGGCAATGCGGTTAGGCGGGCATACGCGAGAGCCGAATACTTTGATGAGCGCGTGCGGATGATGACTTGGTGGGCGACGTATCTGGATCAGCTTCGCGCAAGCTCTCCGAAGGCCCGCGGCCCGTGATGGCCAAGGTGGTCGGTTTTGCCGGCGTCGTTTCAATCGACACCGGGGATTTGGACCGATTCAGAACGAAAATGCGATCGGCGCGGCTATGTCTGGTGCGGCGCGGAATGCCGGCATCTCAGAGGAGCCTGTCCGGAGCGCCCGGCGATCAATCGCGCGGGCCAGCGATAGCGCCCTCTTGTTGGTCTGCGTGTAGCAGATGGACAGATGCTCGGCACAGTATGAGCGCCCGTCGATCGCGGGCTCGGCGCAGAACAGCGCACCGTCTTCGGCATCGGGCTCGCCCTCTATGAAGCGGCAATCGCCGGCGCGAAGCTGGGCCAGGGACTTCATCGATTGATCTCCATGCAGGGTAGAGAAGCTCGGAATCCCCGGCGTCGTTTCGATCGACACCGGCAATAAACCGTCATTCCCGCGGCGAGCCGAGATGAAGCCGGCGGGTTTGTGTGCCTTGCTGGCGCACTCGGTCGGCGGGCCACAGCGATGGCTCTGGCTCGGGTCCCGTCTCTGGCGCTGGCGGAAGCGGCAGGGGACGGCCGGGCTCAAACCGCCTCCCTGCTCTGCGTTGATGCGGTCAACGATGCGAGCCTCACGGATCACCCATTATCGGCGTAGGCGCGATTCGGGAATATCCCTTGCCGTTCCTCGACTTCGCGATCGAACCTGGTAACCGGGGCAAATTCCCGGGCGGGCGACGTTAGATTTATGCGGGGGCTGGCCG
>DAITNE010000291.1:1737-3394 GCA_036834765.1 Methylocella sp. | reverse complement strand
CCATTAAATCACGCCGCCTTCTGTCTCAAAAACTCTGACGACGGACACTCGCCGCGATTGATTTGCGCCACGCAATGCCGCTCCCGGCGTGTCTACAAAGTCACACTCCTGGAGAATGATGCGCATTCAATGCCTTCGCCTTAATTTCGGCGGCAATTAAGGTTTTGTTTTACTTTGTGAGCTTAGTCTATTGAGAGGTGCGGGCGTCACATGTCCACGCATGAAGGTCATTCTATACTTCATGATCGTTGGATCTCGGTATGACCTTCCAGTGGAGGACACGCTATGACACATGCTCAGATCTACCAGCACGGGATGAAAGCTTATATCTCCGGCGCTTCGTTGAGCGACAATCCTTACGATCAATCCGCCTTGGACGCGCACGAGGCCTGGGCGGACGGCTGGCTCGAAGCCAGCCGCGCGCGTTGGCGCATCCACGCTCTTGAGATCGCGTCGCGTCCGCTTGCCAAGCCTTCGATGCGCGCCGGCGATCTGTCGGCCCAAGGCGTCTAATAATATTTCAATAGGGGTGACGATCCGGCTTGTCCTCCCACGCGCGGAAGGCCGCAAGGCATGCCTCGCGTTCGAAATTCGGCGTCACCGCGATGCGGCGCTTCTCCCACGGAAGCTTGAAATCGTCGTATTGAAAGGCGTCGTCGAAGCCGATCTTGCTGGTATCCTCGAGGCTCGCTCCGAAATAGACGTGGTCGATGCGCGACCAGTAGATGGCGCTCATGCACATCGGGCACGGCGCGCCGTTAATATAAATCTCACACCCCTTCAGCATACGCGCGCGCTCGGGCACCGGATCGGGTGAGTCAGGCTCGCGCGGGATCATTTCGAGGATGGTGTTCGCGCTGTAGTCGCTACCGAGCAGCGCTTTTGGATTGAGCCGGCTCGACGCATCGATGATCGCGGTGACCTCGGCGTGAAACACCGGGCATCCCGTCAGAAGGACGCGGTTCTGGCCGCGCCCGATAATCTCGCCGTCTTTCACGATCACAGCTCCGAATGGGCCGCCCCAGCCCTTCTCGACTGATTCAATCGCCAGCCGCGTCGCCTCTGCAATGAATTTGCGCCTGTCAATCTCCGGCTGCGCCGGCGCAGGTTCGGCTGAAAGCGGGGCGGCGGCGCCCGCGACCGCCGCGGCCGCTCCGATCGCCTCGATCGCGCTCAGGTCTGCGGCGGCCGCGCCGACAAAGAAGGCGCGCCGCCCGTTGTCAGGCAGCGCCTCGCAATCGCACAGCTTCATGGAAATGTCCTCCCATCCTTCTGGATTGGGATGAACATATATCAATTGGCGTCAGATGCTATCCGTCAGGAACCGCCCTTGTCGAGCGGCGCGCCGCTTAGCCAAACAGATTCTTTTCGATATTCTCCAGCGCTTTTCGAATTTCGGCGAGGATCAGCCTGTCAGCGGCGTTCTGATCGATGTCCGGCACATCCCAATCGAAGATGGCGCGATATTTTTCGACCAGCTTTCTCACGTCGGCGTCGAGTTGATTGCGTTGTCTTTCAAGCTCCACCTGTTCGATTTCCGCCACTTGACGCTCTCCTTCATGTTGAGGCGCCGCTTCCGGAGCCGGTCGTCGATCATAGACCATCGCGCGCGCGGCCGAGATTGCCGCCGGCGCCGTCTTTTGGCAATATCGAGCCC
>DAITNE010000291.1:0-1727 GCA_036834765.1 Methylocella sp. | reverse complement strand
CCTCGACACGCCGGCGGCGCCGTTCCGGCTTCCCGCCACCGATGGCGAAACCTACACGCTCGACGACGTCGCCGGCGAGAAGGGCGCGGTGATCGTCTTCATCTGCAATCATTGCCCTTACGTCAAAGCCGTGATCGACCGCCTCGTCGCCGATGCGCGCGTGCTGATGAAGGAGGGCGTCGGCTTCGCCGCCATCTGCTCGAACGACGCAGCGACTTATCCCGAAGATTCCTTCAGCGAGATGAAGCTGTTCGCCGAGCGGCATCATTTCCCGTTTCCCTATCTGCACGATGAGACCCAATCCGTCGCGCGCGCCTATGACGCCGTCTGCACGCCGGATTACTTCGGCTACGACAAGAACCTCAGGCTCAAATACCGCGGCCGCCTCGACGAAGGCCGCACGACGCCCCCTCCGCCCGGCGCGCGCAGGGAACTGGTGGAGGCGATGCGCGCCATCGCGGCCACAGGCCTCGCGCCGCCGGACCAAACTCCATCGATCGGCTGCTCAATCAAATGGAAGGCGCGCGGCTGATCACCGGCGCTGGCGCAATTTGCCGCTCGAGCGCCGCTCGTTTTCCCTCCCTTTCGCCGTGACAAAAAATATAAAGACGATAGATTTGATGCTATTTTTGTCGGGACGGCCTCCCAACCGATCAGGAATCGCCATGCATCGCCTTCGCTTCCAAGCTTCCCGCGGGCGTCCCGGCGCCTTCACGCGTCGCGCGTTGCTGGCGGCGGCTCTCGCCGTCGCCGCGCTCGGCCCGTGGCAGGGGCCGGCCAGAGCCGCGCCGCCGACCGAGATCCGCGTCGACTGGGCGACCTATAACCCGGTCTCCATCGTCCTGAAGGACAAGCAGATCCTTGAGCAGGAGTTCGCCAAGGACGGCATCGCGGTGCGCTGGGTGCAGTCGGCCGGCTCCAACAAGGCGCTGGAGTTCCTCAATTCCGGTTCGCTCGATTTCGGCTCAACGGAAGGCGCCGCGGCCCTCATCGGGCGCGTCAACGGCAACGCGATCAAATCGATCTACGTCTATTCGCGACCCGAATGGACCGCGCTCGTCACGCGCAAGGATACCGGCATCGCGTCGGTCGCCGACCTCAAGGGCAAGAGCATCGCGGTCACGCGCGGCACCGATCCGCACATCTTCCTCATACGCGCGCTCGCCGACAACAAGCTGACCGAGAGGGACGTGCGCCTTGTGCTGCTCCAGCACGCGGATGGCCGGCTCGCGCTGACGCGCGGCGACGTCGACGCCTGGGCCGGGCTCGATCCGATCATGGCCTCGGCCGAGCTCGAAGACGGCGCCGTGCTTTTCTTCCGCAACCCGGCCGCCAATTCCTGGGGAATCCTCAATGTCCGCGAGAGCTTCGCGGCCGAGAATCCCGACATCGTCCGCCGCGTGCTCGCGTCTTACGAGAAGGCGCGCAAATGGGCGGTCGAAAACCCGCAGGAACTCGCCGCCCTGCTCGAACGCGTGACCAAACTGCCGGCACCGGTTATCGCGCGCCAGCTGGAGCGCACCGACCTCAATCACGGCCCGATCGGCGCCGATCAGAAGGCGACGCTGATCGCCGCCGGCGCGGCGCTGCAGCAGGCCGGCGTGATCGCGGCGGACGTCAACGTGCCGGCGACCGTCGACGTCCTCATCGATCCGGGCTTCCTGCAGGCGGGCCACTAGCAGCCCGTCGGACTTAATGGACGACAGCGACATACGATAGAATCATCA
>DAITNE010000290.1:0-3395 GCA_036834765.1 Methylocella sp. | reverse complement strand
GAAGCGGATTTCGGCTCCTGCGCCGCCGGCCCGGTAGTCTGTCGGAGTCATGCCTAACATTGCGTCCGACTTTTCATAGAAGCGGCTGCCCGAGTTGAAGCCCGCGCCGTAGACGGCTTCGGTGACGGTATAGCTCTTTGGCAGTCGATCCCGAAGCTGCCGGCTGCGGTGCGCTGCGGCGTAATCCTTTGGCGTCACGCCGGAGACCGCCTTGAAGACGCGATGAAAGTGATAGGCGCTGAGGCCAGCGCTCTTCGCCAGTTCGGCCAGCATCGGAGGCTCATCAGCCGCCTCAATCAGGCGACAAGCATTGGCGACTTTGGCAGCGTAGCGCTGCGCCAGAGGCGCGGCGTCAGGCTTGCAGCGCTTGCAGGGACGAAAGCCCGCCGCCTCGGCGTCGGCCGCCGTGCTGTGAAAACCGACGTTGGCCGGATTTGGGCGCCGCGCCGCGCAGGAGGGCCTGCAATAAACGCCCGTGGTCTCGACCGAATAAAAGAATGCGCCGTCGGCGGAGCGATCGCGGGCCGCAACGCAGGCCCAGCGTGTGTCTTGCTCCGCCGGCGGGGCGGCGCGTGCGGGTCGCCCAAAGCGCGCATCCATCGCCGGTTCCTTTCACAATTTGACTGCGTGAGCCAGCTTCTGCCATCCGCCAGCTTGCGCGGCACTCCGGCTCTTGCTCTCAAATTGCGAAACTGCGCGGGCGCACCATCAATTGTAATAGCCGCCGAAGAAAGGCGTGCCAACGCCATCGACCGGGTTGAACACGCCATGGGCGTTGCCGAAGGCGTAGCCCTCGTCATAGTCGTAGCCGATCGCCTCGCTGGCGATAGCGACGCCCAAGGCGTTGCGCTCCCCGCGGTATTGGATCGCGCGCTGCCGCCGCGCCTGGCTGCGATAGGGTTGCGGCAACGCGTAAAACCCCGCGCCGCTCTGGCTATCCTGAGATAGATCGACGTAACCGGAAGCCCCGTCGGCGCTCCCCGGGGTCGCGGCGTAGCTGACCTGCGCATGCCGATTGCTGGCGGCCGACTGCGCCGACGCCTCGCCAGGCGCGGTGAATGCAAACGCCAAGGAGACAATCACCGCCAGTTTCGACGCCGTGTTCCGCACGCGCATTTTCATGTCACTCCTCTATTCATCAGGCGCAAGCATGCGCATTTGTCGACAAAGCACAACCGCGAAGTCGGCGCTTCCGGGAATTCGCCGTCTCCCGCGGAGCGGCCAAGCTGCGATGTGCGGAATTGCACGATCCAAAGCGGCGACTTAGCGCAGCTTGCCACCGCTCGCCTTGCTAACTCTAAATGTAAGGTCCCGAGGGGGGAAATGTTGGCGAATCACGAAAAGGCGCCATTTCGGGTCAATCGGTCGCGGTCGGCGCCCCCCTATGGGTCATTCACACGCTCGTGAAGCCGCCCATGATATTTGCGCGGATCACGAGTCGGCGCTGTTTCGCGCCGGCAACGGCTTTAACTCAAAAGCTAGGCGGTTTTCCTCGTAATTGTTTATCTTTTGGCGGTACGCCAACCAGAAAATCTCACCGACCTTGTCCGCCAACAAGCGTCGTAGAGCGCAGAGCGGACATCAGGAGGGTTGAGGTGGCGTTAGGGTATCGGCTTTCCGGTCCTCGCATGGGCGACAGTCTCGTGCGGCCAAGGCTTTCGTCCGAGGCGAAAAAGCTTGCCGGCTTATTCGCGCGCGAACGCCGCAAGGGCCGTCTTTCCGTGATTTCCGTCATAGTCCGCCGGGACGGCGCGGTCGCGATCAAACACGACAACGACCTCGAAGGCGCGGAAAAGGGACGAACGCCGGTGATTTTTCATTTCCGCGCGCCCGGCGCGGCAGAGGCCGTCGTGGCTGGAGCGCTCCGGCGCCTCGCCAACGAACGCGTGGACGAAAGCAAGCTCTGGTATCTCGACATCAGCGCCGGACAGGCCGCCGCGGCGATCAAAGCCGAAGCCAAGGGGCTCTCCTGTTCCTTCGCGATTATCCATCCGTGCCTTACGGACGCGCCGATTGTCGGCTCAAGCGGACGGATTTGGGAAAGGCGCGCCACGAACATGACCTCCCACGCAATCATCTTGTCCGCCGGCGGTTTGATCGGTTTCATCCTCGGCTTCATGCTCAATGGTTCCTGAGCTGGATCAAGGTTGGCGGCGTCGATGCGCCAACCAATGGCGGCGCCGCTCAAGGCCCGCGCCGTAGAAGCATCCGCCCAGGGATTGGCCGGCGCCGGGTTCAAATCTTTGGCGCTTCTTCACGCTCCGCGGCGGCGGCGCGGCTAAAGGCGTCATGGAACGCGTCAAGTTCCGACGCCGGCATATCGGACACCGCCATGTAGCGGCGCCCCTGATGGGTCCAACTCAGCAAAGAAAAGCCGTCCCGCGTTTCGCGGCGCATCTCGCTTGAGGCGGCGCCGGAAGCGGGCATTTCCGTCAGAGCGATCTGATGTTCGCGGCGCTGATAGATGAGCGTCGCGACGGGAGTCATTCCAATCACGTCGATGCGTCCGCCCACCAGGGGAAATCCGTCCTTCGCCAGATCGACGACGGTCGCTGGAGCGGCGATCTTGCCGGCCAACCAGGGTTTGACCGTGTGCCGATCCGATGTCGCGACGTCGACCGGCTGGCCCGAAAGCCGGCCCCTGACATAGCTGGCGATAACCGCGCGCTCCATGTCGTCACGGGCGGGCGGCGGGCGAAACAGGCCGGTGACTCCGCCACCGAGCGCAATCCCAAGCATCAGCGAGGCGGCGAGTGCGGGATAGGGCGAACCGGCCAGCCCGAGACGCGAAACCACAGCCGCTAACGTCTGGTTCGCGGACCGCACTACCGAAAGCATGCGGGCGCGCAGACCCTCGGGGGCGGACGCCGGCGCCGGCGCAGGACTTGCGCTCTGCGCCATCGACAGGACGCGCGCGCGCAGCGCATCGGGCGCGGCCTCGCGCGGAATGCACGCCCGGATGGCGGCGCGCAAGGCGCCGAGCCGCGCATATTCGGCCGCCAGCGCGGGATCGGCCGCGAGCCTCGCCTCGATCTCCATCATGCCGGCGGCGTCGAGTTCGCCGTCAAGAGCGGCATGGAGAAGAAGGGTTGGATCGTCGCGCGGGGTCACGTTCTGCTCCCAAGCCTGTCGACCAGCAACGCCCGCGCCCGCGAAAGGCGCGACATAACGGTTCCGACCGGCGCGCCGGTCGCCGCGGCGATTTCCCGATAGCTCAAACCATTGATGTCGCGCATCACGATAACTTCCCTGAAAATATGCGGCAGCGCCTCGATCGCCGATTCCAGCGCGCTCTGATCGGCCGCCGCGATCAGCGCTTCCTCCGGGTTCGGCGCGCCGGGCTCCTTGGCGGCCGCCGTCTCAATGAACTGCGCATCGTCGGTCAACAGCACGTT
>DAITNE010000289.1:0-3403 GCA_036834765.1 Methylocella sp. | reverse complement strand
GCAGGAGGCCCGCGGCCGCGGCGCTGAAGCGATCGGCGCCATAGGCGGGCGCCGGGCCCGCGTTGGCTGCGACGATGGCCTCGAGGATGGCCTGGCTGACGCCCGCCGTATTGTCGCTGGTGAAATCCATGGCCTCGCAAACCGGGAAGGCGGCGTCGCCACCGGGGTCGATTATCGGCGCCGCGCCGCCTAGGCAGAGCCCGCCTGTTCGATAACACGAAGGGCTCCAGCGGCGAAGCTGAAGCGAATGCGATCACGGCCCTGGCTCGCCGAACCATGGCGCCTTACTTGCTAAGGTTTTGTAACTTGCTAAGGATTTGGGCGGTTTGAAAGCGATGCGCCCTGTCGCCGCGGATGGCTCTTGTGAACGGCGATCAGATGCCATATTTTTTCCCCGACAAGAAAGCGCTGCCCAAGGCGGCGCTGACGCGGTTCGATCGCCTCGGGCGCGTCCCATTTCATCGCGATCTGAGCGGATGGCGAAGTTCAGGAGCGGGCTGAGCCTGCATGGCTCGCCCCCGGCGACTGCGCTTGCTCGCAAAAGCGCGTCTCGCCGCCGCCGGGCGCGCAATCGGCTCGCCGGGACAGCACGGGCGAGGCCAAAGGGAGGGCGGATGTTTGCTGGAGCGATGCGGCGGCCGGCCGCCCAAGCCGGCCGGGACAAGAGACGGAGGCGGACCCTGCGCGCCCCATTTTCTCAGGAGAGGAATAGATAGTGACCGCTTCGATTGACCCGGCTGTTTCCCGCCGATCCTCCCTCGCTGAGACCGCCCGCGACCCTGGCCTTCCCGCGGCGCAGGGCCTCTATTGCCCCACGCGCGAACATGACGCCTGCGGCGTCGGTTTCGTCGCCAACATGCATAATCGCAAGTCGCACGAGATCATCGAGATGGGACTTCAGATCCTGCTCAATCTCGATCATCGCGGCGCGGTCGGGGCGGATCCCAAGGCTGGCGACGGCTGCGGCATGCTGGTGCAGATTCCGCATGATTTCTTCGCGGCGAAGGCGCGCGAGCTCGGCTTCGAATTGCCGGCGCCCGGCGAATACGCCATCGGCGCCCTGTTTCTCCCGCGCGACCCCGAGGGGCGCAAAATCGTCGAAGCCATCGTCGAAAAAATGGTCGCCGCGGAGGGCCAGATCTTTCTTGGCTGGCGCGACACGCCGGTCGATCCTTCAGATCTTGGCGAAAGCATCAAGCCGTCGGAGCCGGTGAGCCGCCAGATTTTCATCAAGCGCGGACCCAATGTCGAAGACCAGGCCGCCTTCGACCGGCGGCTTTTCCTGCTGCGCAAGGTGATCTCGAACACCGTCCACGACCTCAACGACCCGCGCGTCGCGGGCTTTTATCCCGTTTCGCTGTCGTCGAGGACGCTGGTCTATAAAGGCCTGCTCCTCGCCGGCCAGCTTGGCCATTATTACCGTGATCTCGCCGACCCGAAATTCGTTTCGGCCCTCGCGCTGGTGCATCAGCGCTTTTCGACGAACACCTTTCCGACCTGGTCGCTGTCGCACCCCTATCGGATGGTCGCCCACAATGGCGAGATCAATACGCTGCGCGGCAACGTCAACTGGATGGCGGCGCGGCAGGCCTCGGTCGCCTCTGGCCTCTTTGGCGACGACATCTCGAAGCTGTGGCCGATTTCCTATGAAGGCCAGTCCGACACCGCCTGTTTCGATAACGCGCTGGAGTTTCTGGTCCAGGGCGGCTATTCGCTCGCCCATGCGATGATGATGCTGATTCCGGAAGCCTGGGCCGGCAATCCGCTGATGGATGAGGCGCGCCGCGCCTTCTATGAATATCACGCCGCCATGATGGAGCCCTGGGACGGCCCGGCCGCGGTCGCCTTCACGGATGGGCGCCAGATCGGCGCGACGCTCGACCGCAACGGCCTGCGCCCTGCGCGCTACATCGTCACCGACGACGGGCTCGTCGTGCTCGCCTCCGAAGTCGGCGTGCTGCCGATTCCAGAGGAGCGCGTCGTCGCCAAATGGCGCCTGCAGCCCGGCAAGATGCTACTCGTCGACCTCGAGCAAGGCCGCATCATTTCCGACGATGAGATGAAAAACGCGCTGGCGACGCGCCACCCTTACGCCGAATGGCTGAAGAATACGCAGATCGTCCTCGAGGATCTGGCGCATGTCGAGCCGCGCTCGACCCGCACAGACGTCTCCCTGCTCGATCGTCAGCAGGCGTTCGGCTACACGCAGGAGGATCTGTCGCTTCTGATGGCGCCGATGGCGGTGACCGGTCAGGAGGCGGTCGGCTCGATGGGCACGGATACGCCAATCTCGGCGCTGTCCTCGGCCGCAAAGCCGCTCTACACCTATTTCAAGCAGAATTTCGCGCAGGTAACCAATCCGCCGATCGATCCGATCCGCGAGGAGTTGGTCATGAGCCTCGTCTCCTTCATCGGGCCGCGGCCGAACCTGCTCGATCATCAGGGCAACTCGACGCGCAAGCGCCTTGAGGTGCGCCAGCCGATCCTGACCAACAGCGATCTCGAAAAAATCCGCTCGATCGGTCATGTCGAGGAAGCCTTCGACACCAAGACGCTCGACATCACCTACAAGTCGGAAACCGGCGCGGAAGGCATGGGCGAGGCGCTCGCGCGGCTTTGCGATCGCGCGGATCAGGCGGTGAGCGGCGGCTTCAACATCATCATCCTGTCGGACCGCTTAGTCGGTCCGGACCGCATCCCGATTCCGGCGCTGCTCGCGACGGCCGCCGTGCATCATCATCTGATCCGAAAGGGTCTGCGCACGTCGGTCGGTCTCGTCGTCGAGACCGGCGAGGCGCGCGAGGTGCATCATTTCGCGCTGCTCGCCGGCTATGGCGCCGAAGCGATCAACCCTTATCTCGCCTTCGAGACGCTTGCCGCCATGGCGGATGAGTTTCCCGAGGAGGTCGACGGCTATGAGGCCTGCAAGCGCTTCATTAAATCGGTCGACAAGGGCCTGCTCAAAGTCATGTCGAAAATGGGAATTTCGACCTACCAGTCCTATTGCGGCGCGCAGATTTTCGACGCGGTCGGCCTCGCCGATGATTTCGTGCAGAAATTCTTCACCGGCACGGCGACGCAAATCGGCGGCGTCGGTCTGAAGGAGGTCGCCGAGGAGACGGTGCGCAAGCACAGGGACGCCTTCGGCGACTCGCCAGTCTACCGCAACGCGCTGTCGATCGGCGGCGATTACGCCTACCGCATCCGCGGCGAGGCGCATTCGTGGTCGCCGCAATCGGTGTCGCTGTTGCAGCACGCCGTGCGCGGCAACAACGCCGAGACCTACAAAGCCTACGCCGCGCTCCTCAACGAGGAGAGCGAGCAGCCGCTGACGATCCGCTCGCTGTTTCGCATCAAGACCGCGGAGGAGGACGGCCGCGCGCCTGTGCCGATCGAGGACGTG
>DAITNE010000288.1:0-3406 GCA_036834765.1 Methylocella sp. | reverse complement strand
GGGCGCGGCGTCGGGGGCGGCGCCTGGCGCAGCGTTGGGATCGACCTCGGGCTCGGCGCGGTCGATCTTGGCGGTCTTGCGCAGCTCCGTGACCAGCTCGCTCTGGGCCTTCTGCACGACATAGTGGCTGACCTGGTCCTTCACCTCGTCGAAGGGAGGGAAGGTTTTCTCGCGCTTGCCCTCGACCTCGATGACATGCCAGCCGAACGGGCTCTTCACCGGCTCGGAGATTGTGCCCGGCTCCAGCTTGAAGGCCGCCTCGGCGAATTCCGGCACCATCTTGTCCTTTGTGAACCAGCCGAGATCGCCGCCGTCGGAGCCCGTATCCTTCGAAACCTCCTTCGCGACCTTGGCGAAATCTTCGCCGCCCTTGAGCCGCTTGATCACCGCCTGCGCGTCGGCGTCGGTGGCGACCAGAATATGGCGCGCATGAATTTCGGTTTCGGGCTTTTGCGCCTTAGCGGCTTCGTCATAGGTCTTTTTCAGGGCCTCGTCGGTCAGGGCCGCCTTGGCGATCTGGCTGAGCTTCGTCTCCATCAAAAGCTTTTCGTGATAATAGGCGAGCTTGTCGGCGAAATCGGGGGTCTTGTCGAGGTTTTCGGCCTGCGCCTTCTGTGCGACAAGGACGCCGTCGATGAGGAAATCGAGGATATAGGATTCGCGCGCCTTGCCCTTAATCTGGGCCGGAAGGCTCGGCCCCAGATCTTCGGTCGCGATCTTCAGATCTTCATCCGTGATCGGCTGTCCGTTGACCGTGGCGAGCACTTTGGCGGATGCTGGGGCCGCTAGGAGGACGGACGGGGCGCCGATCGCCAGGGCGAATGCGAGGCCGGCGGCCATGGCGCGCGAGGATGTCTTATTCAACATGCAATTCAGCTCCGGGCTTTTTAAGATGGAAACGAAGGGATCGCCGTGGCGCCGCGCCGAGCCTTCGGCTTTAGGCCTGATGATTGCGCGCGGGGAAAACATGCACGGACAGGCGGGTTTGACAAGGTCCGGGCGCAATCTTATCTCTCCAAGGCTGAAGGGGCGAGGTTTTTGGGGGCGTGGCGAGAGGCTTTGCGACAGGCGCGCGGGCGCTTGCGACCGCAAGGATTTTCGTGAAACGTGAAGTTTTACAGCGCTTATCGCCTACGGATCGAGGCGCGGACACGCGGCGCGCTGGTTATTTCCGAAAGATAAGCAGGGTCATTTTGAGATTGAAAAAGTGAGCGGCGCCTTCGCAGGGAGCGGGTGCCAGCGGGAGCGGGGCCGCGCAAAAGCGGGCAAGTTTGGTTGAAGCGGGACGAAGGCGTCAAAGCGCGATCGGATCCGGTCGATGATGGTGTTTGGCGGCATGAAAGGGTTTTTTGAATATGCTGGGCTCCTTCGCGAAGAAGATTTTCGGATCGTCGAATGATCGGCGGCTGAAGAGCTATCGGCCCAAAGTCGCGGCGATCAACGCGCTCGAGCCTGAATGGCGGAAGCTGACCGATGCGGAGCTCGCCGCCAAGACGGAGGCCTTTCGCGCGGAACTTGCGGCCGGCAAGACGCTCGACGACATCCTTGCGCCGGCCTTCGCCACCGTGCGCGAGGCTTCCCGCCGCGTTCTCGGGCAGCGTCACTTCGACGTCCAGTTGGTCGGCGGCATGGTGCTGCACGAGGGCGGCATCGCGGAAATGCGCACCGGCGAAGGCAAGACGCTCGTCGCCACCCTCGCCACCTATCTCAACGCGCTTGCGGGCAAGGGCGTCCACGTCGTCACCGTAAATGATTATCTCGCCCGCCGCGACGCGGAATGGATGGGCGCGATCTATCATTTTCTCGGCATGTCCACCGGCGTCATCGTGCATGGCGTCGAGGATGACGAGCGCCGCCGCGCCTACGCCGCCGACATCACCTACGGCACCAACAACGAATACGGCTTCGACTATCTGCGCGACAATATGAAATACGAGCTCGCGCATATGGTCCAGCGCGGCCATTCCTTCGCGATCGTCGATGAAGTCGATTCGATCCTGATCGACGAAGCGCGAACGCCCCTTATCATCTCGGGACCCTCGGACGACAAGTCGGAGCTCTACAATTCGATCGACAAAGTGCTGCCGCGCCTCGATCGCGAGGATTACGATGTCGACGAGAAGCAGCGTTCGACCAATCTCACCGAACGCGGCAACGAACATATGGAGGAGCTGCTGCGCGAGGCGGGGATCTTGACGGAGGGTTCACTCTATGAGGCCGTCAACGTCACCATCGTCCATCACGTCAATCAGGCCTTGCGCGCGCATAAATTATTCCAGCGCGACAAGGATTATATCGTGCGCAACGGCGAAGTGGTGATCATCGACGAATACACCGGGCGCATGATGCCGGGCCGGCGCTATTCGGAAGGGCTGCATCAGGCCCTTGAAGCGAAAGAGCACGTGCAGGTCCAGCCCGAGAACGTGACGCTCGCTTCGATCACCTTCCAGAATTATTTCAGGCTCTACTCCAAACTCGCCGGCATGACCGGAACGGCGACCACCGAGGCCGACGAATTCGCCGAGATCTACAAGCTTGACGTCGTTGAAATTCCAACCAACGTGCCGGTCGAGCGCTTCGACGAGGACGATGAAGTCTATCGCTCGGCCGAAGAGAAGCTGCGCGCCGTCACCCGCGAGATCGAGGCGGCGAACGCCAAGCTGCAGCCGATGCTGGTCGGCACCACCTCGATCGAAAAATCCGAGCAACTCGCCGAGGCGATGAAGGCGCAGGGCTATAAGCAGATCGACTTCACCGAGCCGCGTGCGCTCGAAAAGCTCTACGCGGCGGCGCGATCGGCCAAGCCATCAAAATTGTTCGCGGTGCTGAACGCGCGCTTCCATGAGCAGGAAGCCTACATCGTCGCCGAAGCCGGCGTGCCGGGCGCCATCACCATCGCCACTAACATGGCCGGGCGCGGCACCGACATCAAACTCGGCGGCAATGTGGAGATGCGCGTCGCGCAGGAATGCGCCGATCTGCCGGAAGGCCCGGAACGCGAAGCCAAGGAAGCCGAAATCCGCGCCGAGGTGGAGGATTTCAAGGCCAAGGCGATCGCCGCCGGCGGCCTCTACATCATCGGGACGGAGCGGCACGAGAGCCGGCGCATCGACAATCAGCTGCGCGGCCGCTCCGGCCGCCAGGGCGATCCCGGCGCCTCCAAATTCTTCCTGTCCTTGCAGGACGATTTGATGCGCATCTTCGGTTCGGAGCGCATGGATGCCATCTTGACGCGCCTGGGGCTTGAGCCCGGCGAGGCAATCACCCATCCCTGGGTCAACAAGGCGCTGGAAAAGGCGCAGCAGAAGGTCGAGGCGCGCAACTTCGAGATGCGCAAGAATATCCTCAAATACGACAATGTGCTCAATGACCAGCGCAAGGTGATCTTCGACCAGCGCAAGGAGAT
>DAITNE010000287.1:0-3411 GCA_036834765.1 Methylocella sp. | reverse complement strand
CAAGACGCAGAAGCGCTACAAGGCCCGCCAGGGCTGAATGGTTTCTTGGCGCGCGGCCCGGAACACGGGCGCCGCGGCGCCAAGGGCTTTTGACCTTTCGGCTCCGGCTCTCTAGATTGAGCCGATGCGGCGTTGGCTCTTCATTTCAGCGCGTCTGGCGCAATTGGCGGTCGCGGGACTCATCGCCCCGGCGATGGCTGGCGCGGACAAACAGAAATGGCCCGGCGGACTGCCGAATGATTGGCGCGTTCTCGGCGACGATGCTGGACCGTCGCCCGGCGATCAGACGCCGGGCCAGTTCGACTTCCGGCGCGATGAACGCGGTCAGCCTTTCGGACAAGCGCCGAATCTGGCCCAAAGACCGGCTCCGGGCGGCCCGGCGAAATCTACAGATCCCGTCAAGGACGCGGCGGCGGCGAAGGCCGCCAGGGACAGCGCGCGGGCGGAAGAGCTGAAAAAGGCTCTGGCGCCAAGGCCGGAGCCGGCAGCGCTGCGCCAGCGCGCGCTCGACGAATTGTTCAAGCATCTTGGCGCCGCCGCCGATCCCGAGGAGGCCAAAGGCTTCGCCGACGCGATCCAGCACATCTGGCTGCAATCGCAGTCCGACACAGCCAATCTCATCATGCAGCGGGCGATGCTGGCGAGCCGGATGAAGAATTATCCGCTCGCCCTCACCTTGCTCGACCGGCTGGTGGCGCTCGAACCGAATTGGGCCGAGGCGTGGAACCAGCGCGCCACTGTCCGCTTCCTCGCCGAGGATTTCGACGGCTCCATGGCCGATATCGACAAGGTCCTAAAGCTGGAGCCGCGCCATTTCGGCGCTCTGACAGGCATGGGCGTGATCCTGCAGCGCGAGGGCCTCGACAAACGCGCCCTCGAAGTTTTCAACAAGGCGCTCGAAATCTATCCCGCGCAGCCCGATCTCAAGGATAGCGTCGACAAACTGACGCTCGACGTAAACGGCCGCGACATCTGATCGCCGGTTTTCACGTCGCCCGGAAGCGCTCTATTGGGACCAGCCATCCGACCGCATCAGGGGGTCGATGATCCGGCGCGTCTTCGCGGAGACCGGGGAGCGCCGCGCCGGCGCATAGGCCAGAGCTTCCGGCTCCCCTTCCGGCCACCTGTGCCGCCACTCTCCAAAAACCGGCTCGGCGCTGGGCGCACTCCCTGACGGAGCCGCGCTATGGCGCCGATGCGACGCGAAGGGCATCGACCGCGGCGCGGAGCCGGAGATATTGATGTTGGCGCCCTGTTCCTGCACCATGCCATAGAGGATTTCAGCGTGGCCCGGCGAAAGCCGGATGCATCCATGCGAGGCCGGGCGGCCAAGGTCGGCTGTCGAATAGGTGCCGTGGATGGCGTAGCCGCCGGCGAAGAAGATCGAATAGGGCATCGGCGACATGTGATATTTGTGGGAATAATGCATGCGCTCAAGATGGCCTGCGTGGTAATGGCCGCGCGGCGTCGCATAACCGGCGCGCGCCGTGGAGACCGGCCAGTCATAGTCGGCGCCGTTCCCGCTCACATGCATCGTCTGCGAACTGAGATCGACGTCGATCTGCACCCGCGCCTGCGCTGCGTCGACGCCAAGCAGGCCGCATAGTAAAACACCGACGCCGACGATCGCTCTCATGGCGCCCTCTCCCAAAGTTGCTGGCCGATTCGCAAAATAATTCTCGCACGCCGGCTGCTTATGGAAACGCCAAATTATCCATAAAGGTTCGTGAAATCCGTATCGGATCGCACAATTAAATAAGTAGTGGGCGAAACCGGGCCGCTCTGCGGTTGCTTCGCCGCCGCGGTCCAATCAGAAGAAGAAATATGTGACGGCGGCGAACAACGGCAGCAGGATCGCGCCCGACCACAGCATGTAGGGGAAGAAGCCCGGCATCTTCACGCCTGCGTTTCGGGCGATGGCGTAGACCATGAAATTCGGCGCGTTGCCGATATAGGTGTTGGCGCCCATGAACACGGCGCCAAGCGAGATCGCCGCCAGCGTGTGCCCTAGCGGTCCCATCAGCTTTGCCGCCTCGCCGCCGGCGAGTTCGAAAAACACGAGATAGGTGGGCGCATTGTCGAGGAAGGACGAGAGCAGCCCCGTCGCCCAGAAATAGACTGCATTGTTCTCCGATCCGTCGGGATGCTCGAGCAAGCCGATCACAAAGGCGAAGGGCCCATTCTTGCCGGCCTGGAGCATCGCCATGACCGGTATGATGGCGATGAAAATGCCGGCGAAGAGGTAGGCGACCTCGCGGATCGGCTCCCAGTCGAAGCCGTTTTCCGCCCGAGATGCCCTATTCGTCAACAACATCGACGCGACGGTGACGCCGATCATCACGGCTTCCCGCACCACGTTCTGCAGCTCGATTTTCGTTCCCATAAGGGTCCAGCTGACGCCGGGCCGCCAGAGTCCGCTGGCGACGATGGCGGCGATCGCCGCGCCGATGAGGGCGATGTTGACGAGGCCCGTCACGCTGAGGGCGATGGCGGGGCCAGTGGCGGGGCGGGGGCCTTCGCGCCGGAAAAAATAGAGGTCGATCAGGAAGAAGACGGCCAGAAGGACGACGATGGCGAACAGGGTCTCCGGCCAGAGCCTCTGCGTCGTCCAGAAGAAATCGACGCCGTGCAGAAAGCCGAGGAACAGCGGCGGATCGCCGAGCGGCGTCAGCGCGCCGCCGATATTCGAGACGAGGAAGATGAAGAACACCACGACATGGGCGTTGAAGCGGCGCCCTTCGTTGGCGCGAATGAGCGGCCTGATAAGGATCATCGAGGCGCCGGTCGTCCCGATCACGCTGGCGATCGCCGCGCCGAAGGCGAGGATGCCGCTGTTGACAAGCGGCGATCCCTTGAGCGAGCCTTTGACGGCGATGCCGCCCGAGGCGGTGAACAGCGCCAGCAGCATGAGGATGAAGGGCAGATATTCGATCGCCAGATTATGCACGAGGGCGGCCGCCGTGATATCGAAGCCCTTGACGGCGACGAGACCGGCGAGCGTCAAAACGGCCCAGAAGGCGGCGGCCTTCTCATAGTGGATGTGCCACCACTCCTTGACGACAAGCGGTCCGAGGGCGATCGACAGCAGGATGCCGCCGAAGGGAAGCCCGAGCGGCAGGGGCAGCTTCGCGCCGTCGAGGCCCTCCGCCGCCGCGGCGGGCGGGCAAAAGGCGACCAATGCGGCGAGCGCCGCAAGGACGCAGATCGCCAGACTCCTCGCGGTCGCGGGCCACCTGCGCGTCAGGTCGATCATATGCCCTCCAAACTTTGACACGCGGGGCCAGCGGCATCCCACGCGTCAAGCCCAAGTTCGAGGACAGCTTTACGTGCCGCCGTGGCGGGCGGCAAGCGGCGCATTTGGCGCGCCGCTCGGCCGCCTTGTGCGTCTCCCATGCCACCGTCTGGGCGGTG
>DAITNE010000286.1:0-3431 GCA_036834765.1 Methylocella sp. | reverse complement strand
CTGCGGCGGCGTTGGCGGCACCGCCTCGTCCGCGTGGACCAACGAGGCTGCGGCGCCGAAGGCGAACAACGCCGCTGCCAGCGCGATCGCCAGCGCCCGCCTGCCCACGCAGGTCTTGCCGACGAAGCTCTCGCCCGCCGCTGTTCGACCCCCCGCGGCCCTGCGATTTTCCGGGCGGCTGGCGCAACGCGGCGGACGGCTGGAACAAATCGACGCGATGAAGGTTTTTAACAGGACCGCGTCAAAGAGCATCGCGCCGCTTTCGATCCAACTTGCCGGCGCGATCGCGCCATCGGCCATTGTCGCCGTTATCCGCTTTTTCCGCAAATAGCCTCGCGCGAACTTGATGTGCGGCGCCCCGCCACCCCCGCGCTGACGTTCTGGCGCGCAAAAGATCGGGAGCGATGCGATGCATGAGAGAATTGGATTTGGATTTGCGGTCTGCCTTGGCCTTGCGCAGATCCTCGGCGGGACATGCGCCATGGCGCAGGGTTTGCCGACCTCGTCGGCGCGGTCGCTGTTGCAGGACGAGCTCAAGGCGCGGACGCCAGCGGACTGGCAAGTGCATGTGTCCGACCGCGGCGATGCGTTGCTCGCCTTCGTCACGCCGCCGTACCAGCAGGCGTTTGATCTCTGGTATGAGCCGGCGGCGTTGAAGGAGCGGATGCTTGGTCTTTGCCCCGCGGCGGGCGACGCGATTTGGCGCGAGCTGGCGCCGCAACAATCGATCGTGATCCAGCCGACGGTCGGCGGCAAATCCGCAGACGGCGTTCGATTGACCTGCCCGAGGAGCGACCCTCTGCCGCCCGCCTGAGCTGAGAACATCACGCCGCCGTATGCGCCTCGCGCCGGGCGCGGCGCCGCATTCTCTCGGTGTTGAGTTCGGCTTCGGGATTGACGCTTTGCTCGATCACGCGCCCGGGCGGAAAAATCACGATGACCTCGGCGCCTTCGCCGAGCTTCGACTTCAGGGTAAAGGTTCCGCCATGCAGTTCGGCGAGTCCCTTGACGATCGGAAGCCCAAGCCCCGAGCCTTCGTCGGCGTTTTTCTGGGCCAGCGCGCGGCGGCCGAACGCGGACATGACGATTGGGATTTCCTCCTCGGGAATGCCGGGTCCCGTATCGCGCAAGGCGAAATATTGGCCGCCGCTCGTCGTCCATCCGATCCTGATCCTGATGGAGCCGCCCGGCGGCGTGAATTTGATGGCGTTCACCTGACGCCCGGCGCGCTCATCGGCCCAGAGGCGCGGCAGATTGGGCTCGACCGCCTCCTCTATCGTCAGATTGCGTTTCTTTGCGCGCAGGGTCAGAAGGTGGCGGCAATCCTCGACGAGATGGTCGAGCGCGATCGCTTCCTCCTTCAGCTCGAATCGCCACGCCTCGATGCGCGACAGATCGAGGATCTCGTTGATCAGCGTCAGAAGGTGACTGCCGCTGGCGTGAATGTCGCTCGAATATTCCTTGTAGGATGCAACGATATGGGCGCCGAATAATTCGCCCTTCATGACTTCCGAAAAGCCGAGAATGGCGTTGAGAGGCGTGCGCAGTTCGTGGCTCATCGTGGCGAGAAAACGGGACTTGGCGAGATTGGCCTCTTCGGCGCGCCGCCGCGCCAGATCGCTGTTCGCCTTGGACTGCTCGAGTTCGGCGATGAGCTCGTCTTTTTCGTCCTGGAACGACAGCGCGTCGAGAGCGGCCTTGTGGAGTTTGCGCGCGAGCAGCAAGAAATAGAGCTGCCCGCCGCAGGTGAGCGCGATCAGCGGCAGGATTCCGTCGCCGGCGCTCGCCTCGCGCAGGAATGTGAGCATCGTCACAGGACGAGCGGCGCCATCGCGCCGAACGCCGCGGCCGGGATGCAGGGGATGATCGCGGCGTTCATGGCCGCGACCAGAAGAGCCATGACCACCGCGGAGGCCAGAGCCGCTGGCTCCCCGGACTGGCCGACGAGTTCGACGAGGATCGCGAAGACGCCGCCCTGGAGGGTCTCCGCGACGATAACATCGCGGCGCCAGCGGCGCGCCTCTGCAACCGAGACTGGCGCCTTTGAAAATCTGCGGGCGATTAACTCCGTCAGGGCCAGCGCCGCGAGGTTGAGGCAGAACCAGACCAGAACCACGTAAGCGGTGAGCCATGCCATCGCGATCGCGGCGAAGGCGACGCTGAGCGCCGCCATCGCCGCGCCGGACGATCGTCGCGCCCCGGCGAAGAGCCGGAGCAGGGCGACGTCGAAATCGCGAGAATCCGCCGCGCCCGCGTCCGTCCCCTTCGCCCGCTTGTGAAAGCGGGCCTTCAGGCCGTGCGGGCTCGCGCTGGTTCGAGCCTCGCCCGCGGGCTGCATCTCGGAAATTTCTGCGGCGGCTTCTGTCATCCTTGGAAGGACCCGGTCCCGGCTCGCGTCGATAGGGTTGAAGGCCGCCGGAACGCCGCCGCGAAACGATTGACGACGCCTCATGCGGCCGTTTCGATTTTGATCGTTTGAGCTGGATCAGGGCTGACTTTGCGCCCGCCCGCCGCGGCATGGCGCGGCTCGGTCCCGTCGCCCGCCAGCCGAAGGCGTCCGTCAATGTGCGAAAGCGCACAGAGCGGATCGGCGGCGCGGCGTAAGAATCGACCGTCCTAGGTCTTGGAACGTCCTCGCCTGCCAAAAGACCAACAAATCTCTTGAATCGACATGCGCGGCGTCCCCCTGACCGGGCGGCGCGAAAAGCGTGGCGGCAAGGGGGCATCGCGCACGGGAAATCGCGGCGCGAGAAATGCACGCATTTGTTTCAGACGCCGAAGCGACAGGAAGTTCGGCACCGCACCAGCTGGTTCGCTAAGCGGGGTCGCCAGATGGTTTGGAAGGCGCTTTGCGAAGCGGTTTGGGTCGCAAATGAAAGTCACAATCGTCGGATCTGGCGATGCATTCGGTACCGGCGGGCGCGCCCATACCTGCTTCCGGATCGACTCCGGCGGCACCAGCGCGCTCGTTGATTTCGGCGCCAGCTCCATCGCATCATTTAAAAAGCTTGGCTTCGGTTTCGACGCCGTCGACGCTGTTGCGATTTCACATCTTCACGGCGATCATTTTGGCGGGCTGCCGTTTTTGCTGCTCGATTGCCAATTCATCGCGCGCCGGACGCGGCCGCTGGTCTTCATCGGTCCGCCCGGGTTGCGGGACAGGCTTTTTGGCGCGCTCGACGTCTTTTTTCCGGGAACCGCCAAACTGGCGTGGAGCTTTCCCTGGCGCGTCGAGGAAATTGCGCCGCCGGGCGTCGCGAAAGTCGGCGACTTCCAGCTGGAGAGCTTCGACGTCTTCCATTCCGTCGGGGCCGCGGCGACGGGATTGCGGCTCACCGACGGCAAAGCCGTCTTCGCCTATTCCGGCGACACCGCCTGGACCGACACCTTGTACGAACTTAGCGCTGGGGCCGATCTTTTTATCTGCGAAT
>DAITNE010000285.1:0-3432 GCA_036834765.1 Methylocella sp. | reverse complement strand
CCCGCCGATGAAGCGCAGTTTCTCATCGTCCTGGCGATCCTCGTTGAAAGGGCCGGACTGGGAGGCTTCGAGCGCGCGCAGGCGCGCCGCCTGCTCGCCTGAGAGAATGCCCTGACCGACAGCAAGGTCGAGGCTTTGCTCGAAGATCTTCAAGGGATGCTTTCCAGCACGATGTTGCGGTTGGTGTAGACGCAAATCTCCGAGGCGATCTCGAGCGAGCGGCGCGCGATGGCCTCGGCGTCGAGATCGGTCGGCAGCAGCGCACGCGCCGCCGCCAGCGCATAATTGCCCCCCGAACCGATGCCCATCACCGAGCCGCGCTCCGTCGCCTCAGGCTCCAGAACGTCGCCCGTGCCAGTCAGGACCAGCGCGACCTGCCTGTCGGCGACGAGCATCATCGCCTCGAGGCGGCGCAGATAGCGGTCGGTGCGCCAGTCCTTCGCAAGTTCGACGCAGGCGCGCAGAAGCTGGCCGGGGTATTGCTCCAGCTTCGCCTCCAGCCGCTCGAACAGCGTGAAGGCGTCGGCGGTGGCTCCCGCGAAGCCGCCGATGACTTCTCCTTTGGCAAGTCTTCGCACCTTCTTGGCGTTGCCCTTGACGATAGTCTGGCCGATCGAAACCTGGCCGTCGCCGCCGATCACCGTGCGGCCGTCCTTCTTGACCAGAATAATGGTCGTCGCGTGCCATGATTCCGGGCCGGACGGGGGATTGTTCATTGAGGCTTTCTGTGAATGGGCGTCGAATAAGTTCCGGCCGGCCGTTCGATGTTCATCCATCTATGGGTTCGACCGAGCCGATGCAAGAGCACGCCGCGGTCACGGCCGAACCGGCCGGCGAGACGTCAAATGGAGACGCGCCGGACGTCAGGTAACGTCAAACTCAAAAGGCATTGATCTGCGTCAAACGAGATGGTTATTTTTCATTTGGTCTAAGTTAGCTCAGAATCATTCAAGACTTTTTGCCGCACCATAGTAATCGGCCGCGAATACTTGACGCCGCCAAGGGCGAATTATACACTTCAACAAAGCTTATTCTCGTTGATGGAACATCGTAAAATTCGCCGAATCCGCGATGGCGCCGCTGGCTGTTCGAAGCGGCGCTCGCCAGATGTTTGGGATTTGCGGTTTCAAAACAGCCGTCGCCGACCCTGACCTTAAGGATCGTTCGCCCATGTCCGAAGCTCCGATTTCCGAAGCGCCGCCGCTCGCCACCCCCCGCCCAGCCGCGCCCCGCGCCGGCGCGAATGAGCTCGCCCGCAATCACGTCACTATCGATGGCGTGTCCCTTGGTCTTGATGAAATCGTGAACGCCGAATTTTTCGCGCCGACCCGCGTCGAGGCTCTGCGCGAGACGTTCGTCAACGCCAAGCCGGTTCCCCATGTCGTCATCGATGGCCTGTTCGCGCCAGCCCTTCTCGATCTCGTCTACGCCGATTTCGATCGGCTCAACTGGAGCGACTGGCGCCGCTACGACAATGCGAAAGAATTCAAACGCGGATCCGCGCCAAAAACATGGCTAGGGCACGCGAGCCACCTCTATTTCAGCACGATCCATTCCGGCCGCTTCGTCGATTTTCTGGAGCGCGTGACGGGCATAGAGGGGCTGATCGCCGATCCCGGACTTTCCGCCGCCGGCCTGCACGACATTCCGACAGGCGGCAAGTTCGCCATGCATATCGATTTCAACCAGCACTCGGTGACGCGGCTCGACAATCGGCTGGTGTTCATCACCTATCTCAACAAGAACTGGCGCTCGTCCTACGGCGGCGCTCTGGAGCTTTGGGATATGGACGAGAATAAATTCGTGACCGAGGTGGTGCCGGAATTCGGCCGCTCCGTTCTCTACTATCACTCGGCGAAAAGCCTGCACGGCCACCCAAAGCCGATTTCCGAACCGAATGGGCGCCCGCGCCGGGTCGGGCTTTCTTACGACGCAGTTCCCCAAGACCGCCGATCTGGCGGCGCGTGAAAAATTGGCGAATGCGGTGAAATATTTCCTGCCCCCCGCCGTCCTCGACGGCGTGCGCAAGGTGAAATCGCTGCTGCGTTGAATCGACCTAATTCCGCGAGGATCAGCCCATTGTCCGCACCTTTCCCAAGGCTGCTCTGCTGCGCCCTTTTGTGGCTGGCGCCCGCCGCGCTCCCGGCCTGCGGCGCGCCGCTGGAATCCGAGGTTCAGTTCACCAGCGTCGTCGTCGCGCCACTCGCCGCGCCGCGCCCCGTCGTCGGCGCCGACGGGCGCATCCACCTCGCCTATGAACTCTCCTTCGTCAACGAGACCAAGCTCATCGCGCGCATCGACGCCATCGCAGCCATCGACCCGGCGTCCGGCGCCGCGCTCGCGGAATGGAAGGGCGCCGCTCTTGGCTCGATTTTCCGCATCAATGGCGGCGAGCCCGGCGTCACCCTCGCGCCCTCACACTCGGGCTACGCCTTCCTCGACGTCGCGCTGGCGGCGGGCGCGCCGATTCCGAAATCATTCCGCCACCGCATCACGGTGACGCGCTTCATGCAGGCGCCGGGCGACGATCACAAGACCGTGCCGCTCGATCCCAAATTCAAGCTGCCGGACAGCATCGCCTTCGAGGGCGCGGACGTCGCCGTGGACGATAAGAAGGCCGTGGTCATCGCCCCGCCGCTGAAGGGGCCGCGCTGGGTGGCGTTCAACGGCTGCTGCGATCAGCTCACCTCCCATCGCGGCGGCGTCATGGCCTTCAACGGCAAGGCGTTGATCACCGAGCGCTTCGCCATCGACTTCATGCAGCTCGACCAGGCGGATCGCCCGTTCGTCGGCCCCCTCGCCGACGTGGCGAGCTACCCCTCGTTCGGCGTTCCGGTTTACGCCGTCGCCGACGCAACCGTCGTCGAGACGTCGGACGGCGCGCCCGAAGCGACGCCAGGCGCCGCGCGCGCCGTCACCGTCGACACCGCCGCCGGCAATCATATCGTGCTCGATCTCGGCGGCGGCAATTTCGCCCTCTACGCGCATCTCCTGACCGCCTCAGTCGCTGTTCATCCCGGCGATCATATCAAGACGGGCGACGTGATCGCCCGTCTCGGCAGCTCCGGCAACAGCGATGCGCCGCATCTGCATTTTCACGTCATGGACGGTCCCTCGCCGCTGGCCTCGAGCGGGCTTCCTTATGAGTTCACGGCGTTCAGCGGCGTGGGCAGGATCGAGCCGGACGACGCCTTCTTCACGAAGGGCGCGGCGGCCGCGATCGATTCCGGCTGGTTCGCCGGCCCGCACAAGGACGAGCTTCCCCTAAACAATGAAGTGGTCGATTTCCCCGGCGATTGATCCGCCCGGTCCGATGGACAGCCGCAAGGCCGCAAACTAAGCTTGGCCGCGAATCGCCCATTCTCCTTCCCGCGAGTGCCCCCATGACCCTGAAATCAGCCCTTGCCGGCCTCGCCGCCTGCGTCCTTCTTG
>DAITNE010000284.1:0-3433 GCA_036834765.1 Methylocella sp. | reverse complement strand
GAGGCCGAACTTGCCGAAATCGGCAAAGCGCTGAACGCGCTGCGCCTCGCCGTCGGCATCGCGGACGACGCCGCCCTGGAGGCTGCGGCGCCGGTCCCCGAAGCGATCCGTAGCGTGCAGAAACTCGCCACGGCCGCGCAGCGCGGCGCCCTCGCGCAAATCGAAAGCGAGCGTCAGCGCGAGCTGAAGACGAAGGAGGCGATTTCGTTGCGGCAGGAAGGGCGGCGGGCGGGCGGGCGGGACCAGCCCTTCGGCGCCGCCGCCGATTTCGCCGAGCTTCCGGCGCTCGCCGCCGCAGCCGAGGCGAAGCGGGCGCAACTCGCAAGGATTCAGGCCGAGATCGACGCGGCGGCCCGGCGCGAAGGCTTCGGCGCGCTTGACGAGCTTCACGCCTTCGCCTGCCCCGATGCCGCGCTGATCCAGTCCGAGCTCGAGCGGCGCGGTGTGGTCGAGGCGGATCTTGGCCGACTGCGGGACGCGATCGCAACCAAAACGGAAGAGCGCGACAGGGCCGGCGCCGACATTGCGCGGCTCAAGAGCGGTGCCGGCATACCCTCGAGCGAGGCCATTCTCGCCGCGCGGCAGGAGCGCGACAGCACCTGGAACGAGATCAAGGCGCGCTATCTCAGCCCGGGCGGGGCGGCGGTCGCGGACCGCCCGCTCGAGGCCCGGCTGGCCGACGTCGAGCTGAAACAGGCGCGCACGCGCGAAGCCGACGATCTCGCCGATCGAAAGTCGACCGAGGCCGAACGCGTCGCCGCTCTCGATCTCGCCGAGCGCGGGAAAGCCGACGCCGTCGCAGCTCTCGCCGCGTTGACCCTGCGCCATGGCGCCCTTCTGAAAGAGGCTGCGGCGAGCGCCGCGGCATGGGCGGACGCCTGGCCTGACGCGGCGGCGCGCTTTGAGGATCTCGGGCGGCTGAAACGCGCCGCCGCGGAACGCGCGGCGCTGCTCTTGCGTCACGCCGACTGGCGCGCTCAATCGGACGCGCTCTCCGCGCAGGAGGCCGAAATTGCGCAGCGGCTGCAAGCGCTCGAGCAGGCCGAGGCGAAGCTGAAACTGTCGCCCTCCGGCTCGCTGGTCGCGCGCAAAAGCGCCGCCAGCCAGGGCGTCAAGGCGCATGAGGACGCCTATGGCGATTTCAGGCGTGACGAAACCGCCTTGCAGGACGCCGAGCTGAAACTCGGTCGCATCGAGGACGAGCATCGCCGGCTCGTCGAGGCGGAGGCCGCGTGGCGCGCGTCATGGGGGCCGGCGGTGGCGGCGCTCGGCCTTGACGCGGCGGCAGATCCCGAACGCGCGAATGAGATCGCGACGCTATGGGCCGGCGCCTCCGGTCATTTCGCGACGATCCGGCTGACCCGCAACCGCCTTAAGGGCATGGATAAGGACGAGGCCGCGCTGCTTTCCCTCGTGCGCGGGATCGCGCCAAGCCTTGATTTTACGCTGCCGGAGGATGGCGTCGCCGCGGCGCAAATGCTCGTCGCGCGCGCGGATGCGGCCCGCAGAACCCTCATCGAGCGCGACAGCCTCGCCACGCAACTTTCCGCCTTCAGCATAGAGCGCGATGAGCAGGCCCGCCTCGCCGGGCCCGCACGCGATTCGATCGAGGCTCTTTCAGTCGAAGCCGGCGCATCGCCGGACGCGCTCGGCGCCCTCGCCGCGCGCTGCGAGGAGCATCGCGCCGCCGTCCGCAAGCTGGAGGGGCTCGGCGAGACGATCATTGAGCTTGGAGACGGCCTTCCGATCGAAACCCTGCGGGCGCAATGGGCCGATCGCGATCCCGATGAGATCGGCGCGGCGTTGGAGCAACACGCGAGCAAGGCCGGGGAGCTGAGCGACAGCCTCGATGAAGCCGTCGCGGCGCAGCAGGATTGCAGCCGCGAGTTCGACGCGCTTTTATCCGCCGACAGCCTCAACGCCGCCGTCGCCGAGCGGGAGCGCGCGGCGGCCGAGATGCATGGCGCATTGGAGCGCTATGTCGAGATCGCGCTGGCCGAAGAACTGCTGCGGGAAGCTATGGACCGGCTGCGGGACGAGCGGAAAGACCCGCTGATCCGCCGCGCCGGCGAATTATTCGCGGCCTCGACCGCGGGCGCCTTCGCCGGCGTCGATGCAGATGTCGATGAGAAGGGCCTCCCGGTCGTGGTCGGCCGGCGCAGCGCCGGCGAGGAGGTCCCGGTCGCGCTGATGAGCGACGGCGTGCGCGATCAACTCTTTCTCGCCTTCCGCATCGCCAGCATCGAGGGCTACGCAAGGGCCGCCGAGCCGCTGCCGTTCATCGCCGACGATCTGCTGGTGCATTTCGACGACGAGCGCAGCGCCGCCGCGATGAGCCTCCTCGCCGAACTCGGACGCGCGACGCAGGTGCTTTTGTTCACGCACCATCGCAGCCTTAGGGCGGCGGCGGCGCCCCTCGTCGCGCAGAACCTTGCGACGATCATCGATCTCGGCGGCTAATTCACGAATTTACAGCGCAATCGACCCGAGATCGCCGATCGTCGTCGAACCCGGCAAAAGACCGCGCACGGACGCCTTGATCTCGTAATCGCGGCGGCTGCCGGCGATCTCGAAGAGATGATAGCCGGCGCGATGCCGCGACGCCGTCCGCGCCACCGAGGCCGACGGCGCCCCAACGACGGGCGCGCGCCGGGACGGTCCCTCGATATAGCTGACGCTGGTCTTGTGGTTGTGGCCGTGCAGGATCAGCTCCGCGCCCGTGCGCGCGATCATCTCCTCGAATTCGCGCGCATCGGCGAGGCCCCTGGCGAGATTTCCGGCATCGCTGCATGGCGGATGATGCAGCATCACGACGCGAATGAGATCGCGCCGCGCGCATTCATTGAGCAGCTTTTCGCCAAGCTCCATCTGCCGGCGGCCGATGCGGCCGGAGGCGATGAAAATCGGCGTCGGAACGGCGGAGGAAAGACCGATCAGGGCGACGTTGCCGCGCACGCGCAAATAGGGGAACCGTCCGCCCGTTTCCGTCTCGCCGCCCGTCCACGGGGCGAAGACGCGAGCGAGATCGGGCAGGGAGCCGCGCACATAAGCGTCATGATTGCCGGGCACGAAACTCACGTCCTCGGCAGGACCCAGCGTCTCGAGCCATCTGCGGGCGACCTGAAATTCGGCCGGAAGGCCGATATTGGCGATATCGCCGGTCATCGCGATATGGCTCGGGCCCTGGCTTTTGACGTCGGCGACGATGTGCCCCAGCGTCGTCATGTCGTGAACGCGCGAACGTCCGCCCGTCCAGTTCAGATAGCCGGTGACGCGTTTGCCGATCAGGTCCCGGCGGCGCGGGCGCGGCAGCGGCCCAACGTGCGGGTCGGTCAGATGGGCGAGACGGAAAATCACGGCCGCCACTATCCGCGCGGCTCCCGATCCGTCAAGACTCGCGATCCGTCAAGACGAACCGATCAGTATGCCCGTC
>DAITNE010000283.1:0-3438 GCA_036834765.1 Methylocella sp. | reverse complement strand
CCTCCGGTCCGCGCACGCGCGCGCGTCCCGAGATAGAGCGCCCGCCGGCGTTCGATTTCGGCAAGCTCTCCTTAGCGCGCGGCTTCGAACTGCGCCGCGGTAACCCCGGCGAAGCGGATCACATCCTCATTGCGAACCACGATCGGCTCGGCGCCGTCCACCACCGCGCCCATGGCGAGCTCCGGCTGCATCGGCGCCTCGATCTTGCGGACGAGAATCAGATCCAGCGGCGCATCGAGCCGCGCCGCGATCTCCGCCGCCACCGGCGCCCCGCCACGGGCAGCGCGAGCACGACCGGATGGCATCCCCTGTATTCGGCAAGCGCCTCGGCCAGCCTGCGGCCGGCATCGGATCGGTTGACGAAAGCCATGGCGCCCTCCATCCGGTGAGGGAATGAACGCCGCTCATTTCACCGATCGAGGCTGCCGATATAGGCCACGATATCGGCGATTTCGCTGCGCGAAAGATTCATGTCCGGCATTTTTGGATGCGGATCCGTGAGGAAAGCCTTCAGCTTTTTCGAACCCTCTCTCCGATGCGCGATCGAGGCGAAGGTTGGCGCATCCGAATTCGCCAGCACCTGATCGGCGGCGACGACATGGCAGGCGGCGCACCAGCGCCTGGCGATAATTTCGCCCTTCGCCGCGTCGTCCGCGAAAGCGCCAGGAGACGACGCAGCGAACGCAAGCATCGTCAACGCGCCGCCGACGAGGCGCGTATGGCGACGCCTTTGGCGATGCTCGCCGAACAGGGTGGGAAGAAGGTTCCGCCAAGGTCCTGGCATGGGTTCGCTCTCTTTAACGACGACGGGAGGAAGGAAGGCGAGGATACCGCCTGGCGCCCCTTCCGCCTTGCGCCAGGACAACGGGCGAGAGCTGGACATGGCCCAAGGCGGACTCCCGCGCATTCGGCGTTGGCTTCATGGCCCCATCAGGCGCATTGTTCCTCCTGTTTACGCGACTGAGTCCCAACATGTCCAATAACGGCCCCGTCCTCATCACCGGCTGCTCGAGCGGCGTCGGCCGCGCCGCCGCACGTGCGTTCCACGCCGCGGGCTACGCGACATTCGCGACGGCGCGAAATCCCGCCACGCTCGACGAGCTTGCCGCCATCGGCTGCGAGACCCTCGCGCTCGACGTCACCGATGAGGCGGCGCGGCGCGCCGCCGTCGAAGCCGTCGAGAGGCGCTTCGGCGCGGTCGGCGTTCTCGTCAACAACGCAGGCTATGGCCAGTACGGCCCGATCGAGGAAATATCGCTCGACGCCATGCGCCGCCAGTTTGAGACCAACGTCTTTGGCGCAATGCGGCTCTCGCAGCTCGTGCTGCCGGCGATGCGGCGCGCGGGAAAGGGGCGCATCGTCAATGTGAGTTCGGTCGCGGGGCGCGTCAGCGTCATGGGCGGCGGCGCCTATCACGCCGCCAAATTCGCCCTGGAGGCCATCGCCGACGCGCTGCGCCCCGAAGTCGAGCCCTTCGGCGTCGACGTCGTCAACGTGCTGCCTGGGCCGATTGCGACGCATTTCGAGGCTGCGCTGATGAAGACCATTCCGCAGCTCGACGCCGCCGCGGACGGGAACCCCTATGCGTCCTTCAAGAAGAATCTCGCCCGCCGCATGCACGCGTTTCTGACGCCGGGCGGCTTCGGCGTCATGACCGCGGAGCATGTGGCGCGGGTCGTTCTCAAAGCCGCCACAACGTCGCGGCCGCGCACCCGCTACAGCGTGGGCTTCATCGCCAGATTAGGGCCGTTCGGCCGCGCGCTCGCGCCCGATCGCCTGGTCGACGCCGTGACCCGATGCGACATTTCGAGTAGAGGCGATTGACGCGTTTGCGTGTGAGACCGCCGCGCGACATGCGCAGGGAGAACGCTAGCTGTCCACGCTGACAGCGCGGGCGTCGCACTCTTCCAGAAACGCCATGGCGTCCGCCTCGCTATCGAACACGATCATTCGGCCCTTCAGATCAGTGACCAAAACGCCATGTAGAAAGGCGCACCATTCTCCATCGCCGAGCCTGACGACTTGATGGCGCGCGGTTTCGATCTCGTCATCCATGGCTTGATCGGCGCCGGCTCTGCGGCGGCGCTGCAATTGCTTCACTGACCGACAGGCGCGCCGGGTTCATTACGGCTTAGCGATACAGTGCGTGCACAGACCGCAAGCTAATTCCATACGATGCGACCTCAAAACGTCAAAGCGCCGCCCCGCGCGCAACTGGGCCGGGGCGGTAGATTTGCGAAGCTTGCGTTTTATTCGGCCGGCTCAAGGATCCGCTGTCGAGTAGCCACGGGTGCCGTAGGCTTGGGAGCGACCTCAGCGCCAACAAGCGAGAGGCGGACGCCGGGCCCGAGCAGCTGCAGAGAGAGCTCCCTGCCGTTGCCGAATCTGACGCCATCGCGATAGGCGCCGTGCTGCAGCCGCGCGAACATCACCTGCTCGGCCTCCCGCACGCCAAAACCGATCTGCAACTCTCTCGAAATGCCTTCTAGGTTGAGCTTGGTGTCATAAAGAATGCAGACGGCGGTCGAGCAATCGCCGGGTGCGGCGACGCCGATGCTTCCGGAGGGGAAGCGGGTAGTCACATATTTCTCCGATTCCCGCGCCGGACGCGAGGCATACATTTCAAGCGAAAAGTCACACATCAGCGCCACTCCTGAACGTATTGGACGGATGCGGCCGTAACGCGAAACAGGGCCATATGGTTCGAGCGGCTGGAAATATTGATGCCTACCTGCCTGCAGACATCGCCGCGCCTTTAATCCGCCTTGCGACCGAACGCCGCCCGCAATCTGACCTTGGCCGCTTCAAGCGTTCGCCTTCGGCCTGCGCCCAGATTCCTGCCTGCTCTGTTGACATAGAATGTCAACATCGACATGGCCGAGCGGAATGGCGAGGATTTACGTCGGTTGCTTTGCTCGGCCGAACGTTCCAGGGATCGAGCGATCCGAGCGGGATCGTCGCTGTTGAAAATGCCCTCTTCGATATCGAGCGCATCGCTATCTTGCGTCACCTTGGCCGTCCATTTGCGGCCGGGTTTGTATCGTCGTGGCATGCTCGCCTCCGCCGCCGTTTGCGCTCCTTAACCGGATGCGGCGAGATCCGTTCCGTAGCCAATCATCAGCCCGCTTGCCAGAAGCGATGGACGATGAGCGATGGACGGCGCTTTTTTGAAGGAACCGATTTCAAGGCGCGCCGTTTCGCACGACAGTCCAGCGAAAGGCTGGTTGGCAAGCAGGAAGGGACGATGCGATGGCGAACGAACAGCGCCGCGGCGCGCACGAACAACAGCCGAAGGCCGGCGAGCAGAGCCATAAAGGCGGAGGTTCATCTCGGGGCGGCGGGCAGGACCAGCAGGTCATGCCATAATTGCCGAACAGGTGGCCGCGTGAACAATCAGGTCTGCCTCGCGCATCTCATCCGCGACGGGCAATACGCCAT
>DAITNE010000282.1:0-3440 GCA_036834765.1 Methylocella sp. | reverse complement strand
GGTCGCCTTGCAATAGGCCTCCAGCGCCGCGACGGTCTCCATCGGATCGTCGTAAAGATCGAAGGTGCGGGCGTCGATCAACTCGATGAAGGGGTCTTTCGGCAGGTCGAAGCGCGCGATGGCGTCAAGCAGCGCCGCGGTGACGGGATTGGCCCTGACGTCGCCGTTGTCCGGGTTTTCGAGCGCGTCGCGCCACCATTGCAGCCGGATCTCGCCGAGCATCGGCTCCGAGACGACCTCGCGCACGCGGGCGATTTCGAGGTTGAAGGCGAGCACCGCATGGACATGCGGACGCGCGGCCTCAGGGATGAAGAGGCTCGCGAGCCACCTGTCCGGATCGCCCTGGCGCAGCAGCGCCTCGCAATAGGCGTCGTCCGCCGCTTTGGAGGCGCCGTCCATCAGGGGACCGCCAGAAGCGCCGCGGCGACGCGTCGCTTTTCGCCAAGGAGAATGGAATAGGTGCGCGCGGCCGCGCCGGTCTGCATCGCCTCGGCCCTGATGCCGGCGGCGCGCAGGCGCTGGCGCAAGGCGGCGGCGAGCGGAACGGGCTCCATCCCGGTCCCGATCAGAAGGTGCTCGACGAGGCCGGGCGCTTCGCTAAAGAGCTGGCCAAGCGTTTCGATTGTTATTTCCGCTGGAGTCGCCGCGCGCCAGGCGTAAATCCCCGATGGCAGGGCGAGGATCGAGCCGCGATGGGACATGCCGCCGAAGCGGAATCCCCCGGCGCCATATCCTTCGATCGCATGCGCGCCGGGCAGAAAGCCGGCGTATTGAAGCTCGCTCATGTTCGCCCGCGAAGGTCGCATAGCCTGCGGAGAATGTCCGCGCCTGCATTTAAATTTGAGTTGGCCGGCGCGATCAAGCCGGATGCTAATGGGCGAGGTCCGAGATTTTGCCGATCGCCGCGATAAAATCCGTCGCCGCGAAGCAGGCGGAGATCGCGACGGCTATTGTCGCATTCTGGATCTGGGACAGTGTCACGAAGATCGACAGCATGACCGTGAAAGCGATCAGCACGCCCCAGAGCGGGACCGGCACGCCATTGCTCGCCTCATAGATCCGCGTTTCACGGTGGACATGGGCCTGCGTCAGCAACGAAAGGATCGTGGCCTTCTTTTCACTCTGATCGGGACCGGCCAGTTGCAGATTGGCCGCTTCCCGCATTAGCGCCGCGAACTTTCGCTCGGTCCCGTGGTCCCCCGTCCGGCGCGCCGCCATAACCGGCCATTCCTGATAGGCGACCGATTCGAGATACGCCCGCTGCGCAGAGAGAATCGCGTCGGCCGCCGCCGGGGGCGACAGCGTCGTCGCGATCATGGCCGCGCCATGCATGGCGGCGACTTCCTGATCGATGGCGAGCTGCGTCTCATTGTATGCGCTCCAGACTTCGCTGAACGTGAAGGCGAGAAACACGGCGAAGACGGTGCCAAGCTGCAAAAACACCACCGAGCCGACGTCGTGGTTACGGCGGCGAAGCTCGAGGTCGACATGGCGCTGGTTGAGGGCGGTCGCCAATGCCGCGACGACGCCGGCGGTCAATATGATCGCAAAGGCGGCGAGGTAGCCCATGCGCGATCACGTCGCCCCGGCGGAAACGCGAGCTTTTGCGACGCTCGGCACGGCCCGCCTCAGGCCGGGCCCTTGGCGAGCTTGCCGGGGGTCGGCTCCGCGCCGACCGTCTCGCTACGCAGGCCAAGATAAATCAGCATCGGCGAGCAGATGAAGACGGACGAATAGGTGGCGACGAAAATGCCCCAGATCATAGCGATCGAGAAGGAGCGGATCACCTGGCCACCGAAGACGACAAGCGAGAGCAGCGCGAGAAACACCGTCGTCGCCGTCATGATCGTCCGCGGCAGGACGGCGTTGACCGACACGTCGATCAGTTCGTCGGTCGGCATCTTGCGGTATTTCCGCATCATTTCGCGGATGCGGTCGAGCACGACCACCGTCTCGTTCAGCGAGTAGCCGACGATGGTGAGAATGGCCGCGATCGAGGTCGTGTTGAATTCGATCCGGGTCAGCGCGAAAAAGCCGACGGTGAGCAAAAGGTCGTGCATCGTCGCGATGATGGCGCCGACCGCGAATTGCCATTCGAAGCGAAACCACAGATAGCAGAGCACGGCGATGATCGAGAGCACCACGCCGAGCGTGCCGGACTGGACGAGTTCGCCGGAAACGCGCGGACCGACGACTTCGACGCGCCTTATGTCGTAATCGTCGCCGATCGCCGCCTCGACGCGGGCGACCGCGGCTTCCTGCGCGCCGGCGTCGCCCTGCTCGCTATGCTGGGCGCCGAAGCGCAAGGTGACGTCGGAGGGCGAGCCGAAACCCTGCACCTCGACGTCGCCGACGTTCATATTTTCGGCGATGGAGCGCAATTTGGCGATGTCGGCGACGCCGGATTGAGCGCGAAGCTCGATGAGCGTGCCGCCCGAAAAATCAATGCCGAAGTTCATTCCAAGCGTCAGGAACAGAACCACCGAAAGGATCGACATCGCGGCCGAGAACGGATAGCTCACGCGCCGGAAGCGCATGAAGGGAAATTTGGTGTTCTCCGGCGCGAGGCGCAGCAGTTTCATTCTTTAAATGCCTTTGTAGACCGCGACGCCCTCATCCTGAGGAGCAGGCGAAGCCTGCGTCTCGAAGGATAGGGTTCCCATTAGTCTGCGTGACGCCCTCGTGGTTCGAGACGATCGCTGCGCGATCTCCTCACCATGAGGGCTTGAGCGTTTCACCATCAGAGCCTCAGATCGGCAGCTTCACCGGCCTCTTGTAGCGATACCACAGCGTGATCATCATGCGCGTCATCGTCACCGCTGTCACGATGCTCGTCAGAATGCCGAGCGCCAGCGATACGGCGAAGCCGCGCACCGGACCAGCGCCCAGAAAATAGAGGATCGCGGCGGCGACGAACATGGTGACGTTGGAATCGACGATCGTCGCGAAGGCGCGCTTGAAGCCGGCGTCGAGCGCAGAGATGATCGAGCGCCCCATATGGGCCTCCTCGCGAATGCGCTCATAGATCAGAACGTTCGAATCGACCGCCATGCCGATGGTGAGGACGATGCCGGCTATGCCGGGCAGCGTCAGCGTCGCCCCGAGCAGCACGAGGCCGGCGAAGATGAAGGCGATGTGCACCAAAAGCGCGATATTGGCGAAGACGCCGAAGATGCCATAGGTGATCAGCATGTAGACGCCGACGAGCGCCGCGCCGACATAGGCCGCGCGTTTGCCGGCGTCGATCGAGTCCTGGCCGAGGCCGGGCCCGACGGTTCGCTCCTCGACGATGGTGAGCTTGGCCGGCAGCGCGCCCGCGCGGAGCAGGATCGCCAGATTATTGGCGCTTTCCACCGTGAAATGGCCTGAAATCTGGCCGGAGCCGCCCATGATCGGGCCCAGAATGCGCGGCGCGGAGATGACCTTGCCGTCGAGCACGA
>DAITNE010000281.1:0-3450 GCA_036834765.1 Methylocella sp. | reverse complement strand
ATCGCGGCGGCGCGGCTCGGCGTCATCCGGGGAGACCTCTACGCCCAGGCCGCCTACAGCGACGCGGGACTCCTCTGGCTCGACCCGGCGCACGGCCTCGACGCGGCGAGCGCCGCCGAGGTTCAGGCCGCAAGGTCGAATGCCGAAACCGCGCTGGCGTTGGCCCCCGTCAACGGTTCGGCGTGGCTCTTTCTGGCGGCGCTCCCGCCCGCGTCGGCGAAGCCCGCGGGCGCGAACGGCCTCATCGCTCTGCAAATGTCTTATCTGACCGCGCCGGACGATGCCGCCCTAGCCCGCCCCCGCATCGAGCGCGCGCTTGCTTCCGGCGTCCCGATCGACAGGGATTTGCAAGAGTTCATGAAAGGCGACCTGCGCGAAATTTTGGCCCGGCAGCCGCTGCAAAAGCCCGCGATCCTCGCCGCCTACAAAGCCGCCTCGCCGCAAAACCAGGCGATCTTTGAAGCGCTCGCCGCTGAGATGGATCCGGATTTCGCCCAGTCAGTCCGCGGCGGGGCGCCGAAATGAGACAGCCCCCCTCCTCCGCCGCGACGCCGGCGCGGATCGCCCAGCAACAGACGGGCGCGCCAAGCCGCTCGGCTTCTCCGCTCCTCCAGTCGAAAAGGTCGAAATAATGAGCAAGATCAAGGTCGCCAATCCCGTCGTCGAACTCGACGGCGATGAGATGACCCGGATCATCTGGCGCTACATCCGCGAGAAACTCATTCTGGCCTATCTCGACATCGATCTCGAATATTACGATCTTTCAATGGAGAACCGGGACGCCACAAACGATCAGGTCACAATCGACGCGGCGAACGCGATCAAGAAACAGGGCGTCGGCGTTAAATGCGCGACGATCACGCCCGACGAGGCGCGCGTCAAGGAATTCAACCTGAAGCAGATGTGGCGGTCGCCCAACGGCACGATCCGCAATATTATCGGCGGCGTCATCTTCCGCGAGCCGATCATCTGCCGCAACGTTCCCCGCCTCGTGCCGGGCTGGACGCAGCCGATCGTGATCGGCCGCCATGCGTTTGGCGACCAATATGCCGCGACCGACTTCAAGGTGCCCGGAAAGGGACGCCTGACCATCAAGTTCGAAGGCGACGACGGAACCGTCATCGAAAAGGAAATCTACAAATATCCGGGGGCCGGCGTGTCCCTATCGATGTACAACCTCGACGATTCCATCCGCGATTTCGCAAGAGCGTCCTTAAATTACGGGCTCAACGCGAAATATCCGGTGTTTCTGTCAACGAAAAACACGATCCTCAAGGCTTATGACGGCCGCTTCAAGGACATCTTCCAGGAGGTTTTCGAAACCGAATTCGCCGAGAAATTCGCCGCCGCCGGGATCATCTACCAGCATCGCCTCATCGACGACATGGTGGCGTCCTGCCTCAAATGGTCCGGCGGCTATGTCTGGGCGTGCAAGAACTACGACGGCGACGTGCAGTCCGATACGGTCGCGCAGGGGTTCGGCTCGCTGGGCCTCATGACCTCGGTGCTGCTCAGCCCCGACGGCCAGACCGCCGAGGCGGAGGCGGCGCACGGCACCGTGACGCGCCATTACCGCGAATATCAGAAGGGCAAGGAGACATCGACCAATTCGATCGCCTCGATCTTCGCGTGGACGCGCGGCCTCGCCCATCGGGCCAAGCTCGATGACAACGCCGAACTTGCGAGCTTTGCGCAAACCCTCGAAAAAGTCTGCGTCAGGACCGTCGAGTCTGGCTATATGACGAAGGATCTCGCGCTGCTCGTCGGCGCGGAGCAGAAATGGCTTTCGACGACCGGCTTCCTCGACAAGATCGACGATAACCTGCGCAAAGCGATGGCGCCCGCGAAAGCTTAAGCGCCACGCCTCCTCCGCCTTCCCGCGCGAGCGACAAGCAGAAGTCGGCGCGCCGTCGCGCCGCGCGGGATCGTTAACCACAGCAATTCGGTGGACTGAAGAGCGTCACTCAAGCCGCCGGCGTGACTTACGATTGAATATATGCGTCGCAATCGGTATAAGGTCGCCATTTGGACGTGGGAGATTCTCCGGTGCCTGGCGACACGGTCGACGACGCCTACCAACCATCTGAAGAAGAGGCGTTCATGAATGAACGCCAGCGCGATTATTTTCGTCGCAAGCTTCTCGCCTGGAAGGAAGATATTCTACGCGAGAGCCGCGAGACCCTGGTCGCGCTGCAAAGCGAAAACGAGAATCACCCCGACGTCGCCGACCGGGCCTCCTCCGAAACGGACCGGGCGATCGAGCTGCGGGCGCGCGACCGGCAGCGCAAGCTCATTTCCAAAATCGAGGCCGCGCTCGGCCGACTGGACGATGGCACCTATGGCTATTGCGAGGAAACGGGCGAACCGATCGGCCTGAAGCGCCTCGACGCCCGCCCGATCGCCACCCTCTCGGTGGAGGCGCAGGAACGGCACGAGAAACGCGAGCGCGTCTACCGCGACAGCTGAAGACCAAACCGAGGCGATTGGCTGAGCGGCGACCGTCAGGACCCCCGCCCGAGCAGCCGGGCCATCTCTTCCTCAAGCGACTGATCCAGACTGTCGATCGACAGGTTTGACGGATCAGTAAGCTTGTCCGCGGCCGGCGGCGCGCTTGCGGGCGTCTGCGTTGCCGCCCCGGCGTCGGCCGCGACGCCGATCCTCTCCGCGCTGAGGAACGGCGCTGAAGCCTCCGGCGTTGGCGCGCCAACGCCATCGGCCGGCGCGGCCTCTGGCGCCGCTGCTAGCGCGTCGGCCGCGGCGGCGCTGGCGGCCGGCGGACGACTCCCTGGATAGGATGAGGCGGCGGACGGCTTCGGCTCCGCCAGTTGGCGCGGCGGCGAGGTCCGCAGGAAAGGCGTCGCCAGTGGCGCGCGCTGAAAGCCGCCCGATGGACCGGCTCCAGCCTCGATCCTCGATGGAAGATCCGGGCGGGGCGGCGGCTCGCGCGGCGTGCGCTGCGCCGTCAACGGCTGGGCAACGCGGCGCGGCGGCAAGGGAAACGCTGGTGCCCGCGGCCCGGGCGGCGCGACGGCGGGAGACGACGCGACAGGCTCCTCGACGACGGCGGCGGCCGGCAGCTCCGCCTCGGGTTCCGGCGTCAGGGGCGCCGAGGCTGGCGCGGGTGGCGCAACTGGCGTTTTGCGTGGCGGCTGCGGGTGGCTTGCGCGCCCGGGCGCGGGATCGAACTCCGGCTGCCAGGGCGGCGCGGTTGGCGATTGGGCCGGCGACGGAGCTTGAACGGAGGCTTGCAAAGCTTCTCTCGGCTCCTTCTCCCGCGCATCCCTGTCGCGCAAACGCGCCTCGCGGCCCTCGGCGCGAACGATTTCCGATTCGATCACGAGATCGTTCGGCCCGCCGATCATCAACAGATGCTCGACATTGTCGCGCCGAACGATCACCAGCTGGCGGTGCCGGTCGAGGTCGAAGGCGTCGACGACGCCAAGCCGCGGC
>DAITNE010000280.1:1237-3479 GCA_036834765.1 Methylocella sp. | reverse complement strand
GGGGCGCAGTTTGAACATGTCGAAGACCATGAAATTCATCCCCAAACGCCCTTGCCCGGCATCGGCCCGAACAATTCTCGCTCATGCGCTAAGCCTTCGCCGCGCTTGAGCTGCGAACCATCCGGCGCCATCGGGGCAATTTAGGGGCAAGATTGCTTAAATTGTCTTTATTGCGCGGAAACGTCTTTCCGCGTTGGCTTTTCGCCGAAGAACAGCGAATCGAGAATCAGCAACCCGACGCCGATGACGATGGCGGCGTCGGCGAGGTTGAAAATGTACCAGGAGAAGGATCCGACGTGGAAATGATAGAAATCCGCGACGAATCCATAGGCGAGCCGGTCATAAGCGTTGCCGAGCGCGCCGCCGACGATGAGTCCGAGCGCAGAGGCGACGAGCCGGCTCCTTGCGCGCCAGAGCCAGAAGGCGATGCAGGCCGTCGCGACAAGGGTGATCGCCAGCAGGACATAGCGCTGAACCTCGGTCCTCGCGCTAAACAGCGAATAGGAGATGCCCGGGTTTTTCGCAAAGACCACATCGAAGAACGGCGTCAGCTCGACCGGCTGGCGCGCTCCGATGCCGAAGACGAAGATCAGCCAGAGCTTGTTGGCCTGATCCACGGCTAGCGTCAGAAGGGCGACAGCAGCGCCAATTCCACGCGGGCTCAAGGCCATAGGCCCGCGCTTTTCAGTTCGCGCAGGGCCTCGGCGTCGCGCGGCGTCACGTCCGGATACTCCGGATCGGCGCCGACCAGCGGCGAGATGCGCCAGGATCTTGCGCATTTTCGCCCCTCGGCGCGGCGCGGGACGACGGCGACGCCCGGGACCTCGTCGAGCCGGAACGCGTCCGCCGGCCCTTCGCCGGATGCGATGGAAATGTCGGAGGTGATGCAGACCTCGGCGAAATCGACGCCGTCGAGAACGGCGCGGAGGGCCTCGTCATTGATGAAGACCTGCGGCGCGGCTTCGAGCGAGGAGCCGATGCGCTTTTGCGCCCGCTCGATCTCGAGCGCGCCGGTGACGACCGCGCGGATGCGGCGGATCTTCTCCCATTTGGCGGCGAGCGCGTCGTCGCGCCACTGTTCGGGAACGTCAGGCAGCGTCTCAAGATGCACGCTGGTTTTCTGCGGGTAGCGCGAGAGCCACGCCTCTTCTGACGTAAAGACGAGGATCGGCGCGAGCCAGAGCGTAACGCAGCGGAAGATTTGCTCGATCGCTTCGAGCGCGGCGAGGCGCTTGGCGCTCGAGGGCGCCTCGCAATAGAGCGCATCCTTGCGGATGTCGAAGTAGAACGCCGAAAGATCGCTGTTGAGGAAGGACGAAAGGCGCGCGACGACGCGCTTGTGGTCGAAGCGGCTGTAGGCGTCGCGGACCTCCGCGTCGAGCTCGCTGAGGCGATGCAGCATCAGCCGTTCGAGTTCGCCCATGTTTTCGTGTGCGACGACGCGCGTCGAATCGTAATGCGCGAGCGTGCCGAGCATCCAGCGGATGGTGTTGCGCAATTTGCGGTAGGTCTCGACGAAGGTTTTCAGGATCTCGGCGCCGATGCGCAGATCGTCGGACGTATCGGACGCGGCGACCCACAGACGCAATATGTCGGCGCCGGCCTCCTTGATGATGGTCTGCGGCGCGGTGACGTTGCCGAGACTCTTCGACATTTTCTGGCCCTTCTCGTCGAGAACGAAGCCATGCGTCAGAACGAGGTCGAAGGGCGCCCTGCCCCGCGTGCCGCAGGATTCCAAGAGCGAGGAATGGAACCACCCGCGATGCTGGTCGGAGCCTTCGAGATACATGATCTCGTCCTGGCCGCCATCGCGCCTGCGATGGATCCCGGCAAGGCCGGGGAAGTTTTTGGCATCGCCCAGCGTGAAGGCGTGCGTCGAGCCGGAATCGAACCAGACGTCGAGAACGTCGTCGACCTTTTCGTAATGCTCGGGGTCGTAGGCGTTGCCGAAAAAACGCGCGGCGGCGCCATCCGCGAACCAGGCGTCGGCGCCCTCGGCCTCGAAGGCGTCAGTGATGCGCTTGTTGACTTGCGGGTCTTTCAAAATCTCGCCGCTCTCCTTGTCGACGAAGATCGCGATGGGCACGCCCCAGGCGCGCTGGCGCGAGACCACCCAGTCCGGCCGGTTGGCGATCATGCCGCGGATGCGGTTTTCGCCCTGCGGCGGATACCAGTGCGTGACGGCGATCTCGTGCAGCGCGATGTCGCGAAGGGTGGGGCTCATAGGTGCGCCCTCATCCTG
>DAITNE010000280.1:0-1227 GCA_036834765.1 Methylocella sp. | reverse complement strand
TCGGGCCGGTTGGCGATCATGCCGGTGATGCGGTTTTCGCCCGAGGCCGGATGCCATTCGGTGCGCGCGATTTCGCCGAGCGCGATGGCGCGCAGCGTGTCGTTGGCGCCCCAGCCGGCGCCCGGCTCCGTGTCGGTCGGGGCGAACAGCTTGTCGAGCGCGATGAACCATTGCGGCGTGTTGCGGAAGATTAGCGGCTTTTTCGAGCGCCATGAATGCGGATACTGGTGCTTCAGCCTGCCGCGCGCGACGAGATTGCCGGCCTCGATCAGCGCCTTGATGACGGCGTCGTTGGCGTCGCCCTTGGCGCCCTTGTCGTCGATGACGCGGCGGCCGGTGAATCCCGGCGCGTCCTTGGTGAAGAAGCCGTCGGCGTCGACCGTGTAGGGGATGCGCGTTTCGATGCCGCGCGTTTGCAGTTGCCGCGCGTGCGCCATCCAGATGTCGAAGTCGTCGCGGCCATGGCCGGGCGCGGTGTGGACAAAGCCTGTGCCCGCATCGGCGGTGACGTGCTCGCCCTCGAAGAGCGGCACGTCGAAGCCATAGCCTTCGATCAATGCCGCGAGCGGATGACGCGCCGTGAGACCGCGCAACTCGTCCGCCGGCGCATCGCGCAGGCGTTCAAACGATTCAACCTTGGCGGCCTTGAAGACGCTCTCAGCGAGGGCGTCGGCGAGAAGATAAGTTGCGCCAGCCTTCGCCCAATTATTTTCGGGCGCGGCGGTTACGCGGTAGAGTCCATATGGAATTTTAGATGAAAAGCTGATCGCCCTGTTAGCTGGAATTGTCCATGGCGTGGTGGTCCAGATGACGATGTGAGTGGGCGCCGCATCCTGCAAGACAACCGGGAACGCCACATAGACCCAATCGCTCACATGGTCTTCGTACTCCACCTCCGCCTCGGCGAGCGCGGTCTTTTCGACGACGCTCCACATCACCGGCTTGGAGCCGCGATAGAGCAGGCCATTGCCGGCGAATTTCATGATCTCGCGGGCGATCTGCGCTTCCGCCGGATAGGTCATGGTGAGGTAGGGATGGTCCCAGTCGCCAGCGACGCCGAGGCGCTTGAATTCTTCGCGCTGCACGTCGACCCAATGCGCGGCGAAGGCGCGGCATTCGCGGCGGAACTCGTTGATCGGCACCTCGTCCTTGTTGCGGCCCTTGGCGCGATACTCCTCCTCGATCTTCCATTCGATCGGCAGGCCGTGGCAGTCCCAGCCCGGCACG
>DAITNE010000279.1:0-3479 GCA_036834765.1 Methylocella sp. | reverse complement strand
TCGAACCCCTGACCTCTGCAGTGCGATTGCAGCGCTCTCCCATCTGAGCTACAGCCCCGTCCACCGCGGCTGTTTACGCGACTGCGCGTGAGGGCGCAAGTTCATTGGCGCGGGCCTGCGCGGACTGGTGTGTGGAGGAAGCGGGGGCGTGCGCTGTCGCCCGCCAGGACGGCCCGTTGGACGGCGACCACGGTCCCGCCGCGCCTTGCCAGTCCGGGTCAAGCCGCGTAAACGAGGATCATCCTGCTGAGGCTTTGGAGTTCCCATGCGCGCTCTTCTCGACGTTATTCTGCTGGCTCTCGATCTTTATACCTATGTCGTGATCGCAGCGGTGATCCTGTCGTGGCTGATCGCCTTCAACGTCGTGAACACCTATAATGGCGTCGTCCGCGCCATCGTGACCGCCGTCAATGCGCTGACCGAACCCGTCCTGCGCCCGATCCGGCAGTTCCTGCCGAGTTTCGGCGGCCTGGATATTTCGCCGATCGTCCTGTTTCTGATTATCTTCCTCATCCAGCGCATTATTATTCAGTATATTTATCCGAACGTCTTTTGACCGCCGGCGCCGCCTCCGATTCGGTGCCGCTTCCCTGGAGCCTGCGCGGCGGCGCGCTTGTTCTCTCCGTCCGCCTGACGCCCAAAAGCGCGCGCGACGAAATCGGCGCCGTCGATCATCTCTCCGACGGTCGGGCCGTCCTGAAGGCGCGCGTGCGCGCCGCGCCGCAGGATGGCGAGGCGAATGCCGCCCTTATCAAGCTGATCGCCAAAACGCTGCGCATCCCGGCCACCGCCATCCGGCTCGAGTCCGGGGCGACGGCGCGCGTGAAGACACTGGTCCTGAAGGGCGACGCGCAGGCGCTCGAAGCCGCGCTCGTCTGCGCCGCAGGCGCGCGGGGTTAAGGCCGCCCGCGGGAGAAAATTCAGCCGCCGAGCCCGCGGAAGAAATCCCAGATCAGCTGCGCACTCTCGATGTCGTTGTTATGGAGGCCGCCGCCATGCGCGGACTCCGCGCCGGCGCCGCCCCGGCCCGGAACCGAATGGCCGCCGCCTTCGACCCGCAAAAGCTCCACCGGGACCTTGCAGCCGTTGAGTTTGTAGAGATAGGCGCGCGTGCCGTCGCGCGTGTCGCGGTCCGGGATAGCGGTCGTGCTGCGCCCCTCGCCGCATCCAGCCGCCTTGGCGAATACCGCCAGCGTCGCATCGACTGAAAGCACGCTTGTCTTGGAGGCGGCCAAATTCACCTTGCCGCCGGCGTAGGGAATCGATCCGTCGGCCGTGCCGGCGATCATGATCAGGGGAACCGGCCGCGACGGCTTGCAGGAATCGGAGAGATCCGCCGGCAGGGCGGTGACCAGCGCCGCCGCGCCCGCAAAAAGAGCGGCGTTGTCGCAGACGATCCTGAAGGCGGTGAATCCGCCATTCGCAACGCCGACAATGAAGACCTTGCGCTTATCGATGATTCCATCGGAGACGAGCTTGCTAATGATGTCGCGCACGAAGGCGCCGTCGCGCGTCGCGTCGGGGCCCGGCGCATCGCTCCAGTGGCCGCCGACGGGATCTGGATAGACGAGGACCGGCCCCGCGGAGCCGGCCATTTCCTCGAGGCCAAAGATTCGCTTGAGATGAGGCCCCTTCTCGCCGGTGCTCCGCAAAACGATCACGAGAGGCCGGCGCGCCTGTTTCAGGCGGCGATTTTGGACCAGAATGGCGGTGCGGGCGATCCCGCCGGATTCGATCGAAATCCGGCCGGAAGCGGCGCGGGCCGCCCCCGGCAGCGCAAGCGCCAGCAGCAGCGCGAAGATCAGCGCCGCAGCAAGCCAGAGCGGCGATCTAACCGCGCCGCGGCCGACGCAATGCTGTCCGCCGCGGCGGACAAGGAAAAGCTCGTTGCGCCGGGCGGTCCTGTCTTGAAAAATCGTCAATAACGCCCCCCCCGAAACGCTACTCCCAAAGCGCCGTCGCGACCGCTCGCCCAAAGGCGGGAGCGAAGCGTCGTCGCCTGTCGGCAAGTCAGCGCCGCAGCTGCTTGCGAATTCCCGCCATTCTTCTACCGCGTCCGACCTTTTTGCAATAAGCAAAGGCGATGCGCCCGCCTCCGGGAACCTCACTGCGTCAATTTTCTGGCCTGATTGCGTTGCCCGCCACTCAGGTTTGCGTTAATGGAAAGCTTAAGCGTCATTCACGAAGATCGGATTTAGCTTTCATGACAGAGGTCGAGGTCAATCTCAGCCGCCCCGAAAGCCGCCGCCCTCTGTCGCCGCATCTCGAGATCTATCGCCCCACGCTGACGATGATGATGTCGATCGCCCATCGCATCACCGGCGTCGCGCTCTATGGCGGGACGCTTCTGCTGGCCTGGTATCTGATCGCCGCGGCGAGCGGCCCCGGCGCGTTCGCAGCGGCTTCCTGGTTCTTGAATTCGATCGTCGGCAAATTCATCCTGTTCGGATTCACCTGGGCGCTGTTTCATCATCTGCTTGGCGGCGTGCGTCATATCATTTGGGACGCCGGCTATGGTCTCGATGATCCGGAGCGCGAATGGCTCGCCAAAGCGACCCTGATCGGCGGCGGTGCGCTCGCCGTGCTCGTCTGGATCATCGCCTTGCTCCGCGCTTGAACCTTAAGCGGACCGCCGCGGCTCTTGGCGTCCGCGGCCGGCCAGCTCCATTTGAAGGACTTAAAGACCCTCATGACGCATGATGCAGCACCGGTTCGGGGCGCCCGGACGCGCTCACTCGGCTCGGCGAAGTCAGGCACCGCCGACGCCTGGCGCATGCACGTCACCGCGGTCGCGCTGATTCCCCTGTCGCTCGCATTCGTCTGGATCGCAGTCTCGCTGGTTGGCAAGGATTACGCCGGGGCGCGGGCCGAACTGGCGCAGCCCTGTCAGGCGATCGTCTTGCTTCTGTTCATTCTGGCCGGCGTCGCACACATGAAGACCGGGATGCAGTCGATCATCGACGATTACATTCATTCGCCTCATGTGAAGGAATGGGCGCTCGTCGCCAATTTCCTGTTCTGTGCGGGCCTTGGCGCCGCGCTGATTTTCGCCGCCCTGAAACTCGGCCTGTCGGCCGGCTCGCCCTGATTCGATGCGGCCCTTTTTTCGTGATCCGGCGGCAGCGAGTCCGTCAGATGTAGCAATGATTCGAAAGGCGACAGAATGGCCTCGAACGGTACGTTGAACGGCGGCGCAGGGCCATCGAGGGTCGGGGCCGCCTATCCGATCACCGATCACAGTTTCGACGTCATCGTCGTCGGCGCCGGCGGCGGCGGTCTGCGCGCGACCGTCGGCTGCTCGCAGGCGGGATTGCGCACGGCCTGCATCAGCAAGGTGTTCCCGACGCGCTCGCATACGGTGGCCGCGCAGGGCGGCGTCGCCGCCTCGCTCGCCAACATGGGGCCGGACAACTGGAAATGGCACATGTACGACACCGTCAAGGGGTCGGACTGGCTCGGCGATCAGGATTCGATCGAAT
>DAITNE010000278.1:0-3489 GCA_036834765.1 Methylocella sp. | reverse complement strand
AGCGCTTCGCGGACGATAAAATCCTGTGGCGTTTCCTCGCGGATCGAGGCTTCGTCGGCGGCGACAAGGGATTGGGCGAACGGGATCATGGGGACCTCCATCGGGTCGCATTTCGCCGCCGCCAGTGCAGGACCGGCGGACGGATGAGGAGGCCGCCGCCCTCGCAAGGGCGACGCTTGATGTTGGGGAAGCTGTCCGGCTCAGATCACGTAGGACTTCAGCGGCGGGAAGCCATTGAAGCCGACGGCGGAATAGGTCGTCGTATAGGCGCCCGTCCCTTCGATCAGCACCTTGGCGCCGATTTCGAGACTGATTGGCAGCATATACGGCTCCTTTTCATAGAGCACATCCACCGAGTCGCAGGTCGGGCCAGCTAATACGCAGGGCTCGCGCGGGTCGGAATCGTAATCGGTGCGGATCGGATAGCGGATCATCTCATCCATGGTCTCGGCCAACCCGTTGAACTTGCCGATGTCGAGATAGACCCACTTCACCTTGTCATCGTCCGACTTCCGCGAAATCAGCACGACCTCGGCCTCGATCACGCCGGCGTTGCCGACCATGCCGCGGCCGGGCTCGATGATCGTCTCGGGGATATGGTTGCCGAAATGCTTGTGCAGCGATCCCATGATCGATTGCGCATAGGCTTTCACCGCCGGAACGTGCTTCAGATAGCGCGTCGGAAAACCGCCGCCGAGATTGACCATCTGGAGGGCGATGCCGCGATCGGCGAGATCGCGGAAGATCGCGGCGGCGGCCTTCAGCGCACCGTCCCACATGGCGGGATTGCGCTGCTGCGATCCGACATGGAACGACAGGCCGTGGGCGGCGAGGCCCAGCCGGTGCGCATGCTCCAGCACGCGCGGCGCGAGCTCAACGTCGCAGCCGAACTTGCGCGACAGCGGCCATTCAGCGCCGGCGCCGTCGCAGAGGAGGCGGCAGAAGACTTTCGCGCCGGGCGCGGCGCGCGCGACCTTCTCGACCTCTGCCTCGCAATCGACAGCGAACAGGCGAACGCCGAGATCGAAGGCGCGCCGGACATCACGCTCCTTCTTAATCGTGTTTCCGTAGCTGATGCGATCGGCGGACGCGCCGCTGGCCAGCGCCTGCTCGATCTCCATGACCGAAGCCGCGTCGAAGCAGGAGCCGAGGCCGGCGAGCAGCTCCAGAACGCGTGGATCGGGGTTCGCCTTCACCGCGTAGAAGACGCGCGTATCGGGCATGGCGCTCGAAAACGTCATGTAATTTTCGCGCACGACATCGAGATCGAGGACGAGGCACGGCCCGTCTTCGCGGCGGTTGCGGAGAAACTCCAGAATACGATCGGTCATCGCGGCATCCCTTCGAAGGGCGCGGGTCTCCCGCGCCGAAACGAACAAGCTTCGGGGTGAAAGGCGATGCCAGGAGCCGCCCGCGCTTTGGAGACGCGACAGATTCCCTCGACCCGCCAATCGCGACCGGCCGCGAGCCCACGAGGCAAAGCCTCGCGGATCGCATCCGGTCTGATGCTGCGCCGTTGGACATGCTCACTCTGGACGAGACGCAATAGCGCCGTCCAACGTGTTCATGGCCTTCGCTTGGAGTGGGAAATTCCCCTCCGCACGCCCGGCAAGATAGACTAGCCTCTTCGGTAAGCCAGCTTTGGAGGCTGGCAGAGACGAAAAAGCCCGGTCCGTCGTTGCTTTAAGTCGCGTCCCCCGTTTGGCGGGGTTCGCCGGTTCGCCTCCGGCTGTCGGTCCTTAACAGGCGGTTAACCGGCCTCTTGTCCGGATCCCCGCCAACCGACACACGACCACAGGCACGTGCGAAAATGGGCAAGTGCAGAAATAGGGCGATTCGCCCGGAACACAAGCGTTTTTTTGAAAAAATTGCGCAGCCCCCGCACGCGGGCCTCGCTTGTGACGCGCAAACCCCGAGAAGCCCCACGGGGAGCCCGCTTCGCGCGAAAATGCTCGATGTCTTGTCTCGACGCATTTTCTTTACGCGGCGCAAAGTCCCACTTCGCGCGAAAATGCCTTCTCTGCCTTGCCGCCGTCCAAAAAGGTCATTACCCCATTGAAATCAAGCTGCCCGCCAAGCTTCCCGCCTCGCGTTCGGCGCCCTCTCAAATCCAGAACCCCTGATGACCGATCTGAACCGCCGCGCGCTCGTCAAATGCCTTGTCATGTCAAGCGCCGCGACCGCGCCTTTAAGATTCGCGGCGCCGGCGGCCGCTCAACCGGCGGCGCCCGCGCCGGCGAAATTCGATTTCGAGGATGTCGTGCGGCGTGCGCGCGATCTCGCCACCGCCCCCTTCGACGCAGCGATCGCGCCGCTTCCGGAAGCTCTGAACAAGCTCGATTTCGACGCCTGGCGCGACATCAGATTTCGGCCGGACAAGGCCTTTCTCGCCGCTAACGGCAGTCAGTTCCGGCTGCAGCTGTTCCATCTCGGCCATCTCTTCAAACGGCCTGTGACGATCAACATCATCAGGGACGGCATCCCGACGCCGATTCCCTTTACCACGAGCCTTTTCGACTATGGCCGCACCAAGCCGGAGAAGCCGATTCCGGTCAATCTCGGCTTCGCCGGCTTTCGCCTGCACTATCCCCTGAACTCGCCCAAGGTGTTTGACGAAGTAATCGCCTTTCTGGGCGCCAGCTATTTCCGCTTCCTCGGCCGCGACCAGCGCTACGGCATGTCGGCGCGGGCGTTGGCGATCGACGCCGGAAGCGACCAGGAGGAATTCCCCTTCTTTCGCGAATTCTGGATCGACACGCCGGAGCCGGGCGCCGACCGGGCGACGATCTATGCCCTGCTCGATAGCCCATCGACCACGGGCGCCTACAGGTTCGATGTCTATCCCGGCGAGGAGACCGCGATCGAAGTTTCGACGACGCTGTTCCCGCGCAAGGCGGGCGTCAAATTCGGCCTCGCCCCGCTGTCCTCCATGTTTTTCCTCGGCGAGAACGATCACCGCTTCAACGATGATTTCCGCCCCGAACTGCATGATTCGGATGGGCTGATCATCCATTCCGGCACCGGGGAGTGGATCTGGCGACCCTTGCGCAATCCGGCGAAGCCCGAAATGTCGTCCTTTTTTGACCACGATCTCAAGGGATTCGGGCTGATCCAGCGCGACCGCGACTATGAACACTATCAGGATCTCGATCTCGCCTATGAGCTGCGGCCGAGCTATTTCGTCGAGCCGAGGGACAGCTGGGGTGAAGGCCATGTCGACCTCGTCGAATTGCCGACGCAGAATGAGACGAACGACAATATCGTCGCCTCCTTCGCGCCGAAAGACTCGCCGGAGCCGAACAAGCCCTTCAGCTACGCCTATCGTCTCACCGCAAGCCTCAATCTGACGCGGCTCTCCCCGAACGGGCGGGTCATCAACACCTATCAGACGACGGCGGCGGCGCTTGGCTCGGTCGAACCCGTGGCGCCCGGATCGCGCCGCTTCATCATCGATTTCGATGGCGGCGATCTCGCCTATTTCCAGCATGA
>DAITNE010000277.1:0-3495 GCA_036834765.1 Methylocella sp. | reverse complement strand
CCCAGCGTATCTTCTTGGTCGGCCCAGAAATCGAGAATCGGACGGCGGTACAGCCAGACCATGTTGGGGAATTGCCCCGACTGCGCCGTCGCCGCGCCCTGGGCGAGGCCGCGGCCGCGGAACAGGCCGAGCAGATCGAACTCGGTCTCGCAGTCCATTTCCCGCAGCGTTTCGTCGTCGGGAAAATCCTCGACGTGGATGATCAGCCCCTCGCAGAGACGGCGGAACTGCCCCGGCAGTTCGGAATAGGCGTCACGCGCCATCAGGTCGAAATCGTCGATCGAAGGCGCGACGATCTGGCTCCAGTCCGGCGGGGCGGGGGGCATGGGCCTTTTCATTCGTGCAAGGGGCGGCGGCGCTTCAACCGCACATAAAGCGCGCCGGCGCCGCCGTGCGGGCGGGACGCCTCCTCGAAGCCGACCACGATCGAATGATATTCCGGCCCGCGCAGCCATTGCGGCACGCTCCGGCGCAGCACGCCCGCCGCCTCGTCCTCAAAAAAGCCGCTCGCGCCGCGGCCCTTGCCGGTCACGACGAGAACGAGCTTGGCGCCGTCCCGCTGCGCCTGCGCCAGAAAATGGCGCAGGGCGACGACGGCTTCGTGCCGGGTGAGGCCATGAAGGTCGATTGCGGCGTCGGGCGCCGCGCGTCCGCGCGAGAGCTTTTGCCGGAGCCTGCGCTCCAGCGGCGCCAGCGGCGGAATTTTGCGCTCGGCGGGTTGCTTTGGATTCGGCTTTTCGGGCTTGGCGGCCTTCAGTCTTTCGGGCGGCTTCGCCGTCGCGGGGGCGGGCTGTTGCGCTAGAGCCTTGTTTTGATCGGGGGCTTGTTGATCGGACGCTTGCGGCAGAACGCGCGACGGACGCGGCGACACCGTCTTCGCGACCGAAAGCCAGAGCTCGATCTCCTCCGCGCTCAACCGGCGCAGCCGGCCCTTGCTGAACGACGATGCGCTTTCCTTCACCGGACCGAACCCTCTTCGATGGGAAGAAAAACAACGAATTCACCGGCATGCCGAACGCCGCCCGCGCGCGCGCCGGCGGCGTCTCCGAACCCGAAGAATATGTCGGCCCGCGCGGGACCAATGATAGCAGAGCCGGTATCCTGTGCAATCATCAGGCGGCGAAATGGCGTCGGCGTCGCGGATCGCCAGGGGATGTCGGCGTCGATCCAGACGGGCGTTCCGTAAGGGTGAATGTTGCGGTCGACCGCGAGCGAGCGTAGCGGCGCGAGGCTCAGGCCGGCGCCGCCGATCGGCCCCGCTTGCGCATCGAGCGCCGCGTCGAGCCGGAAGAAGACATAGGATTCATTGCGCTGCATCAGCGCGGCCCCGGCCTCGCCCGCTGCCTGACCCTGCGCGCGAACATAGGCCTTGAGGGTGGCGAGCGACATTTCATCCGGCGCAATGGCGCCGCTCTCGATCAGAATGCGCCCGATGGAGGCGTAGGGCCAGCCGTTGCGGCCGGCGTAGACGAGGCGCAGCAGGCGTCCATCGGCCAAGCGCACGCGGGCGGAGCCCTGCACCTGGATCATAAACACCTCGATCGGATCGCGGAGCCAGACGATCGGATGCGCGCGGCCCCCAAGCGCCCCGGCCTCGATTGCGGCGCGGGCGGGCGCGCCGCGCGCGGCAAGGTCAGCCGGCGGCGACAGAATCGGCGCCGTGAACGCGTCCGTCCGCGTCAGCGAACCGTCAACGACCGGCTCGTAATAGCCGGTGAAAAATCCGCCCGCCGCTGCGCCTTGCGCGGGCCTTGCCCGGAACGGCTGGAAATGCGCCTCGAAGAACCGCCGCGCCTCAAGGCGCCCGGGCGAGGGCAGGGCGAGCGCGCGGTGGCAGATCGCCGCGAGCGCCGGGGAGGAGGCGATAGCCTCGCGCAGCGGCGCGCGGCGCTCCGCGATGGCGGTGCAGGATCGCTGGAAAACGGCGAAGGCCTCGGCGTGGTCGTCCGCCGCGAACCCGGGCAGGTCGGAAAAGGCGAGGGGCGAAAAATCACCGATGACCGGGGCAGGCATAAACGCGGGGCGCCGATCGAGGGCTGCCGGTCAATGGCCGCCGCCGGTCGAGACGAGCTTCCAGTTTGGATCGCGCGAACTGACGTCGCGGGCGAAACTCCACGTGTCATTGACCTCGACGACCTTGTCGGCGCTGCCGTCGATGACGGCGCCGTTCGAGTCGCGCGTCGCGTTGATCATCTGGGCCGAGAAGCGCAAGGTGATCTCGGCGAAGCGGCCTCGCATCCCCGCGTCGGCGATGGCGGCGTTGTCGATGGCGACGAAGGTCGTCTCCACCTTTTCGCCGCGCTTCTCGCGCTCGGCCAGAGCCGCCGCGAAACTGTCGTAGACGTCCTTGGCGAGCAAATTCTGCAAGACGGGCCGGTCGCCGTCGGCGAAGCTCACCACGATCATTTCGTAGGCCGATTTGGCGCCGTCGAGGAAAGGCTGGACGGCGAAGGACGGATCCGCGGCGGCGATGGCGTCAAGACCGGCCGAGACTTTGGAGTCAGGCTCGGCATAGGGCCTCCACCGCTCGGCCGGAGCGGCCGGCGGCGCGCTCGGCGCCGCGTTCGCGTTCGCCGCGCTCGGCAGGGGAATGACCTTGGCGTCGGACGCGCCGGCGCGGGCGCCTCCCGGCGGGCCGTTCAGGAAGGGGTTTCGCGGCGGTTTCTCCTCGCCCGTGCGCGTGCCGAGGACGCTGCGCAGCTTCCACACCACGAAGGCGGCGAGAAACGCGAAGATGATCGTGGTCAAATCAAAAGAATCCTGCATCGCCGTGCTTGACGCCTCGCTGCCGCAGCGGCCTGTTGCGCCGCCGACCCATCCTTATCATATATTCTCATTTGGGAAGCGAGGTCTGCGAAGTCCAGCCTTGCGCCTGTCCCGTTCGCGATCCCACGCGCACCGCTCGTAAAATGGTTTTCGCATGCGCCTCAACGCCCGGCTCCCGCTTCTCGTCCTTCTCTGGCTCGTCGCCGAGGTCGCGGCTTTCGGCGTGATCGCCCGCGCCGTCGGCTTTGGCGGCGCACTGTTTCTTTGCCTTCTGACTAGCCTCGTCGGCGTCGCCATGCTGCGTCGCCTTGGCGTCGCGACCGCGTGGCGGCTGCGCCGCGCGATGGCGGCGCGCTCGCAGGAGGAGGCGGGTTTGTCCCGCGATGCGATGGTCGATGGCGGGCTCGCCGCGATCGGCTCGATCCTGCTGATTCTGCCTGGATTCGTCTCGGACTTGTGCGGCCTCGCTTTGGCCGCTCCCTCGGTCCGGGCCTGGCTCGGCGAAAAATTCCAGAATGGGCGGACCAGCCGCGGGCCCGGGCGGAAGTCCGGACCAACGCTCGTCGAACTCGACCCGGAGGAATGGTCGCGCACGGATCCTGCCGCCCCCGCCGCGACCAGATTGGGGCCGACAAAATCGCCGTCCTAAAGCCCGGTGACGTCGCCCCGTGCTGGATCTAGTACCCGGAATCACTGGTCCGCGAAACATGGTTTGAGGCGTTTTTGATG
>DAITNE010000276.1:0-3511 GCA_036834765.1 Methylocella sp. | reverse complement strand
GGGCGAAGAAGGCCAGCACATCCCTGCGCCGCAGCGCCCTGGCCACAATCACGCGCTCGACTTCTCGAAGAATGTGGCGCTGTTCGCCAACTTCCTCGGCGACTTCTCCGGCAAGTGCGAGGCGCTTGGCGGCCTTGGCGGCGTGAAAATCTCCTGGTAGCCGCATCGAGGCGATTGCGCGCCTCCCAGCGGAAGAGATTGGCGGAGGGCCGGGTTGTCAAACCTGACCCTTCGCGGCAACCGAACCGGCGGCTTCGCGGCGCCTTTCTGCGGGCTTTCTTACGCCAATGCGACGAATCGGCGGCGCGGCTATTCTCCGTTCGGGGCGTTGCCAGGCCCTTCGGGATGCTTCGGGCTTGCGCCTCGCCCAAGCCGGCCCCGCGTGCCGGAATGATGGAACTTTCCTTTATGAAGTTGCTGGCCTGTCGCGAAGGCTGCACACGGCGCGGTCAGCATCGCAATGACCAGAAAAATTGAGCCAAGCGCTTTCATCGAAGTCTCCAACAAAATGATGCTGGCGGCTTTAACGTGTGGGCTCACGTTTGGTTCGGCGCGCGACCGCGGTCGCCGCCTGCGTGATCGCGCCGACGCCAGCGCGCTTTCCGACCAAATAGATTATTCGGCCGACGAGAAATCGCTTCAGATTTCAAAAGCTTGAGCATATTCTTGTCGATCATGCTCTAGGCGACGCGTCGTCTTCGCTCAACCGTCGCCGCCGACGAATCTGTAGCCGATCGCGGGCTCGGTCTGGATAATTCGGGGGTTCGCCGGATCGATTTCGATCTTGCCGCGCAGCTGGCCGATGAAGACGCGCAGATATTGCGTGTCCTCCACATGAGCCGGGCCCCACACCGAGCCGAGCAATTGCCGATGGGTTACGACCCGTCCCGCGTGCCGGACGAGGATCGCGAGAAGATCATATTCGGTCGGCGTCAGCCGAACCGGCTCGCCGTTGCGGGTCACGACGCGCTTCAATGTGTCGACCACGAGGCCGTCGACTTCGACCCGCGGGCTTTCGCCGGCGTCCTGCGCCTTATGACGAAGCGCGGCGCGGATGCGGGCGATGAGTTCGCCGATGGCGAACGGCTTTTCGACATAGTCGTCGGCGCCGAGATCAAGGGCCGCGATCTTCTCGCTCTCCCGATCCCGCGCGGAGAGGACGATGATCGGCACGCGGGACCAGGCGCGCACCTCCTTGATGATGTCCTCACCTTCCATGTCCGGCAGGCCAAGGTCGAGAATGACGACATCGGGGGCCAGCACAGCGATCGCTTTCAGCGCTTGCGCGCCCGTGTCGGCGCTGAAGACGTCATAGCCCGCGGCTTTGAGCGCGGGCTTCAGGAATCTTTGAATTTGCGGCTCGTCGTCGACGACGAGAATGCGGTCCTCGCTCACGGCGGGCTCCTTTCGCCGACATTGGCGTCGGCCGCCGGCAGGCGGATGACGATGCGGGTTCCGCGTTTGCGGAGGGCAGGACTTTCGGCCTTGATCGTCCCACCCATGGCCTCGATGAAGCCGCGGCTGATGGAGAGTCCAAGACCGGTCCCCGCAAGCCGCCCGTCGACTTTGCCGCGGCGGTAGAATTTGTCGAAGATCCGTTCGAGATCGGCTGGCGGAATCCCCTTGCCCTGATCGGTGACGCTGATTACCACCTCGTTCCCTTCGCGCCGGGCGAAAACTGCGGTCGGCGTGTCGGCGCCGCCATATTTGTTAGCGTTGTCGATCAGATTGAACAGCACCTGCCGCAACAGCGCGCCGTCGCCGCGCACGAGGGGCAGATTCGGCGCGAGGCTAACATCGATCGCGCGGCCGGGAAAAGTCTTTCGGCCGCGCTCGGCCGCTTCGCGGATCACATCGCTGACATCGACCCAATCGCGCTTGGCGTTCAGCGCGCCGCCCTCGAGCCGGGTCATGTCGAGGAGATTGGAGACGAAGCGGGACAGGCGCGCGGCCTCCTCCTCGATCGAGATCAGGAGATCGTCGCGGCTCGCCGCGCTCATCTGGGCGCCGAGCTGGCGCAGGCTCGTGACGGCGCCGACGATCGAGGCCAGCGGCGTGCGCAAATCATGCGAGAGCGAGGAAAGCAGCGCCGAACTCAGCTTCTCGCTCTGCTCCAGCGCCGCTGTTTTCGCGCTCTCGCGCGTGAGCAGAGCGCGGTCGAGCGCGATGGCCGTCTGATCGAGCAGCGCGGCGAGCTCCCGCTCCTGCCCGGCGTCGAGGGCGGGCGCCCCAACCGCCTGGCGGAAGCCGCAGACGCCGATCGCGCCGCGCGGCGTGAGAAGCGGGCGAAATTGGAAGGCGATATTCGGCAGCGTCCCGGTGCCATGGCCGGCCGGCTCGGCTTTTTCGAGAGCCCAGCGCGCCGCCGTCATGTCGGTGCCGTTGAGCGTCGTGTCCGGCGGCCACGCCAGCCGCACCTGAAGCTCGCCGTCTTCGGGGAGCAGGAGCGCGACGTCGCCCTTCAGAGCGGTGCGCAATTGCGAAGCGCTCGCCCACAGCACATCGTCGAGTTTAACCGCGCCCGAGAGCTTGCGTGAAAATTCGTAAAGCGCCTGCGTGCTGGCCGAGCGCCGGCGCGCGGTTTCGGCCTCGTCGCGCACGCGCCCGGCGAGCCCGCCGGCGACAACGGCGACGATCAGAAAAACGATCAGCGCGAAGAGTTCATGCGGCTCGGCGACGGTCAGCGTGTAGATCGGCTCAATGAAGAAGAAATTATAGGCGAAGAATGAAAGCGCCGCCGCGCCCACGGCGTACCAGCGGCCGAAATTGATGGCGCACAACAGCACGGCCATCATGAAGAGCATCGAAAGATTGGGCAGTTTGACGAGCATCTGAAGGCCGCGGCCGATCAGAACCGCGCAGCCGACCGACGCAAGCGTGGCGAGCGCGGGCGCAGCCGAAAGATCGAGCTTCGGCCAGCGCCAGTGCGCTTGCTCGGGCTCGGGCTCCTGATCGGCGATGATGTGCACGCCGATATCGGCCGATTGCCGCATGATGGCGTCGCTGAGGGATTTGCCGCGGATGCGCGACCACCAGCCGGACGTCGAACGGCCGAGCACGATCTGCGTCACGTTTTCGCGCCGGGCGATGCGCAGGATCTCCGCTGCGAAATCCGAGGCCGTGACGCGCAGGGAGTCGGCGCCGAGCCGCTCGGCGAGACGCAGCGTCGCGTCGATGCGGGCGCTTTCTCCGGGTTTCAGCTCATCGTCGTCCCGTCCGACGTGAACCGCCGTCCAGGGCGCGTTGAGGCCGCCGGCGAGCCGGCTCGCGGCGCGCACCAGCTTCTCCGAGCACGCGTTCGGCCCGACGCAGACGAGCAGGCGCTCGGCGGTCGCCCATGGGCCTTCGATGACGTTCTGGCGCAGGAAATCGACCATCTGATCGTCGACCCGGTCCGCCGTGCGGCGGAGCGCCAGTTCGCGCAGGGCGGTCAGCGTCGCCGGCTTGAAGAAGCCGTCGATGGCGCGACGCGCATTCTTGCTATCGCGACGGAAAGTGCGCGCGCGCTGTT
>DAITNE010000275.1:0-3518 GCA_036834765.1 Methylocella sp. | reverse complement strand
CGTCACCCATGTGCTGGTGCACGAGATCGGCCATCATTTCGGCCTTTCGGACGCGGACATGGAGGCGATCGAGAAGGTGCGGCGGTGACGTTTGCCTGCCGCCGACCGCTTTGATATGAACTTTCAGTCAATAAAAGGTCGCTCGAAAAAGTCGCTCGCGCGGTATTCGCGCAGCATTCGCGGAGCGCAAGCCCGCGCGATCGAGCCAAGGGGCGTCGTTGCTCGCCGCCGCGTTTTGTAACCAGGACCAAAAATGGAAAAATTCACCTCGCTCACCGGCGTCGCCGCGCCGCTGAAGATCACCAATGTCGACACCGACATGATCATTCCGAAGCAATATCTGAAGACGATCAAGCGCACTGGACTCGGCGGCGGCCTGTTCGCCGAAATGCGCTATAACGCCGACGGTTCGGAAAACCCCGATTTCGTTTTGAACAAGCCCGCCTATCGCAATGCGAAGATTCTCGTCGCCGAAGACAATTTCGGCTGCGGCTCGTCGCGCGAGCATGCGCCCTGGGCTTTGCTCGATTTCGGCATCCGCTGCGTCATCTCGACGAGCTTCGCGGATATTTTCTACAATAATTGCTTCAAGAACGGCATCCTGCCGATCGTCGTCTCGGCCGAAGATCTTGCAAAGCTCATGGACGACGCCGAGCGCGGCGCCAATGCGACCCTCTCGGTCGATCTCGCCGCGCAGGAGATTCGCGGACCCGACGGCGGGGTCGTCAAATTCGAGATCGACCCCTTCCGCAAGCATTGCCTCATCAACGGCCTCGACGATATCGGGCTCACCCTGGAGAAGGGCGAGCACATCGCCGCTTACGAAACCGCGGCGGCGGCGAAGCGCGCCTGGCTCTAGGCGGGCCGCCGCGAAGCGCCGCCTCAGCCGGAACTGCGCGTTGAAGCTTGCGTTGGATTCGGGCGAAAACGATAGATCACGGCAATCGTGATCGGAATGTCTATCGGCAGCGACTATGATTTTCATCGGATCAAACATCGCTCCGGGCCGAAACCCACTTAGCGCATAAAAATCAGATTGTTAGAGTTGCGCTCTCGGAAAAGTCATCAAAAAAGGCGTAGCGGGCCGAATAAGGCGATGCTATATGCAGATCACGAACGAGGCTGAGACCCTGTTCGAGGGTAGGAAAAGCAGCCGCGCTCGATCGCCGCTAATCTCAAGGAGAGAAAATATGGCTTGGACAACCCCCGTCACCACCGAAGTTTGCGTTGGCATGGAAGTCACCAGCTACGCTTCCGCCGAAATCTGAAGCTAAGTTTCTACAAACTTTGATTGGCTCGCGCCTTGCGCATTCTCGTTCTCGGCTCGGCGGCGGGCGGTGGCTTTCCGCAATGGAATTGCAACTGCCCGGTCTGCCAGCTTGCGTGGAGCGGCGATCCTCGCGTCAGGGTGCGCAGCCAGTCGAGCTTGGCGGTCAGCGCCGATGGAGAGCGCTGGCTTCTTCTTAACGCCTCGCCTGATCTGCGCCAGCAGATCATCGATCAGCCGATCCTGCATCCGCGGGGCAAAAGCCGGCAGTCGCCGATTTCGGCGGTCTTCGTCACGAACGCCGACATTGACCATCTCGTCGGGCTTTTGACCTTGCGGGAGCAGCAGGCGTTCACTCTGTTCGGCAGCCGCTCCACGCTCGCCCAGGTCGCCGGCGCAAGCGTTTTTGGCGTGTTGAACAAGGATCTGGTCAAGACCCGCGAAGTCGATCTCGAATCGACCGTCGATACGGGCATCGGCCTTAAGGTCACGGCCTTTCCCGTGCCCGGCAAGGTCGCGCTCTATCTTGAGGGCGACGTCGTCGACGTCGGCGCGGAAGGCGAATCGACCGTCGGCCTTGAAATCACCGACGGCGTCAAAAAGTTCTTTTACGTGCCCGGCTGCTCCGACATCAACGAGCGGGTCGCAAAGCGGCTGCGCGGCGCGGATCTTTTGTTTTTCGACGGCACGACCTACACCGACGATGAAATGGTCGCGCTCGGCCTGTCGCCGAAGACCGCTCATCGCATGGGCCATGTCGCGATGAGCGGGAAAGACGGCTCGGTGGCGCGATTCGCGGAAAGCGGCATCGGCCGAAAGATTTACGTTCATATCAACAATACGAATCCCGTTCTGATCGAGGATTCGAAAGAGCGCGCAAGCGTCGAAAAAGCCGGGTGGGACGTCGCCTATGACGGCATGGAGGTCGCGTTATGATTGATGATGCGGCGTTGCTCAGCGCCGAGGAGCTTGAGGCGCGTCTGCGCCAGGTCGGCGCGGAGCGCTATCACAATCTGCATCGCTTCCATCGCCGCCTGCACAGCGGCGGCTGCTCCTACGAGGAAGTGCAGGCCTGGGCGCTCAACCGCTACTACTATCAGTCGATGATTCCGATCAAGGATGCGACGGTGCTGACCCGCCTGACTGATCCGGAGGACCGCCGGCAATGGCGCAAGCGCATCGAGGATCATGACGGTCTGCGCGAGGGCGACGGCGGCATAGAACGCTGGCTCAAGCTGACGGACAGTCTGGGCTTTTCTCGCGGCTATGTCATCTCGACCGAGGGGATTTTGCCCGGCACGCGCTTCGCCGTCGACGCCTATGTCGAGTTCTGCCGCACGCGCAGCGTGACCGAAGCGGTCGCCTCGTCCCTGACGGAACTTTTCTCGCCGAACATCATCGGCGAGCGGGTGGCCGGGATGCTGGCGCATTATGATTTCGTCAGCAAGGACACCCTCGCCTATTTCTCGCAGCGCCCGCCCCAGGCCAAGCGCGACGCCGATTTCGCCCTGCATTACGCCATCTCGCACGCGAAGACGCGCGCCGAGCAGGACCTTGTCGTCAAGGCTCTCGAATTCAAATGCGCGGTCTTGTGGGCGCAGCTCGACGCCCTTTGGAGCGCCTATGTGGACCGCGCCGTTCCGCCCGGCGTGTGGGCGCCCGGCTCTTGGGCGCCCGGAACGAACGCCGGCGCGCGCGGAGAAGCGGCGTGAGCGAGGTCGCGCAGGCGTCAGGCGTCATCCCGCGCCTGCCGCGCGGCGTCAGGCTCAAGCGGGATGAGATGCGCGGCGAATGGCTGCTGCTGGCGCCGGAGCGCGTCGTCAAGGTCGACGCCATCGCCGTCGCGATCCTTGAGCGCTGCGACGGCGCGGCGACAATAGAATCGATCGTCGACGATCTGGCGGCGACCTATGCGGCCGATCGCACCAGAATCGACGCGGACGTGCGCGCGCTCTTGAACGGACTTGCCGCCAAACGGATGGTGGACCTATGAACGCCCCTATCAAAACGCCAAATCCCGTCGGGCTTCTCGCCGAACTCACGCATCGCTGCCCGCTGGGCTGCCCCTATTGCTCCAATCCGCTGGAGCTCGAATCCCGCACGATCGAACTCGACACGGAAACCTGGAACAGGGTGTTTTCCGAGGCAGCCGCGCTTGGCGTGCTGCATGCGCATCTTTCTGGCGGCGAGCCGGCCGCGCGGCGCGATCTCGGCGAAATCGTCGCTCATTGCGCTTCGGTCGGCCTTTACA
>DAITNE010000274.1:0-3527 GCA_036834765.1 Methylocella sp. | reverse complement strand
GACGAAACCGAAATCGTCAGAATCAACGCGACGCCCTTGACGCATGCTGCGCGGCAAATCGGGCGCAGGCGCGGCGGGCGACGAAATATCGGCGTCACAATCGCCGCGCTATAGTCGCCCCGAAAAATCAGGATTGCCACTCATATACGTGTACATGCCGGTCGGGCCGACTGGGCGCAGGGAGGGGAAAGAATTATGGATGCGAGCGATGTGATGGTCCGCAAGGTTGTGACGATCGGACCTGACGACGATGTCGCGGCGGCCGTACGCCTGCTCGTCGATCATGACATCAGCGCCTTGCCGGTCGTCGACGCCGAAAACCATGTCCTCGGCCTGCTGAGCGAAGGTGATTTGCTGCATCGCGCGGAGGACGGCACGCTCAAGCGGAGGCCATGGTGGGTCGAGGCCCTGACGCCGTCGAGCACGCTGGCCCTGGATTACGCCAAATCTCACGGGCGCCGCGTGGCGGAGGTGATGTCGGCCAAGGTGATTTCCGCGAGCGAAGATACCCCGCTATGGGAGCTCGCCAACATCCTCGAAAAGAACCGCATCAAGCGGGTTCCGATTCTCAAGGATGGCAAGCTCGTCGGAATCGTCAGCCGCTCCAACCTCATTCAGGCTCTTGCTTCGGCGGAGGCCGGCCTTGAGCCGCCGGCCAAGGATGCGGCGGCGGATCGGGATATCAGGAACGCGATCCTCGCCCGGCTGGCCGACCAGCCATGGACCGATTTCGGCGAGCGCAACATCGTCGTCTCCGATAAGGTGGTGCATCTTTGGGGTCTTGTCGGATCGCCCGAGGAGCATAAGGCGCTGCTCGCCCTCGCCGAGGGAATCCCCGGCGTGCGAAAAATCTCCGACGAGATGATTGCGTCGTACTGAGCGCGCGGCGCGAATCGCTCGCGACGAATCCCGCCATCGCCACCGCAGGGGAGGCCGCCGGACGGCGTCGGCCGGCCCGCGGCGCCCTCTTGCCGGAGGGGCGGCGGATTGAAAGAGAGGCATCCTGCCTCGTTTCGCAATTCCGCCATAAACTGGCGCCCAAAATTGCGCGCGCCGAAAAACGCAGAGGCGTTAAGATGACGGGTCCGGGTCAGATCTTCTGCGCCCCCTTGACCAAGCTGGGCCATGTCTGTCGCTTCCCGCCAAACCGAGACTCCCGCCGCCGACGCCGCGAAACTGCTGATTCGGCTTGGCCTCGCGATTTTGATGGTGGCTTTGCCCTGCGCCGGGGTGGCGTTGCGCGGCGCGATCTACGTCTTGATGCCGATCGGCGCGGTCCTGATCCTGCTTGGGGCCCTGGTCGGCGAGCCCGAGCATGGCCCGCGGCATTTACGCACCGCGCTGCTCTCTCCGGCCGGCATGACCGCCCTGTTTCTAACCTTCTGGGCCGGGCTTTCCCTTTTATGGACCCCGTTCCTTGCGCAGGCCGGGCAGCGCTTTGCGCAAATCGTCGGGACAACGTTTCTCGTCGCCCTCGTCGCCGCCTATTTGCCGACGCGGACGAAAGCCTTCGATCTTTATCTGCTGCCTGTTGGCGCCGCCCTAAGCGCCATCGCCATGCTGGCGCTTGCCTGGCGCGGTCCTGACTGGTTTTTAGGCGCCTCGGAATTCGACGAATCGCTGTTTCAGCGCTCCATGATCACGCTAATCGTGCTGGTCTGGCCGGCGCTCGGGGCGCTGGCCCTCCGAGAGCACTGGATTCTCGCGGCTGGCCTTGCCTTGCTCGCCGCCGCCGTTGCGCTGGCCGGCTTCGCGCAGATCGGCCTCGCGGCGATGGGCGCCGCCGCTTTCACCTTCGCGCTCGCCATGCCACAGGCCGGCCGTCTTGCGCGCCGGCTCGGCTTCTTTTTCGCAGGGCTGGTTTTGCTCGCGCCGGCATTGCCGCTGATCTATGGCGCGATCCTGAGTTTAACAAGACACGAGGTGGGGCCGGCGTCGCAGTCGATGCTGATCTGGCGCGACCTCGTGATTTCGGAATGGCCGCGCCTCATCACCGGGCACGGCTTCGACACGGCCGATCGGGGCGTCAACCTCGGCTATCTGCCGGAATTGACGCCGCGAAGCCTTTTGTTCGTGATCTGGTACGATCTCGGCGTCATCGGCGCGGCGGCCTTTGCTTTTCTCACCGTGCGCCTCTTCCTGCTGGCGAGCCGGATTCCGGCTGCCGTGGCGCCGGCGGCGCTGGCCGGGATCGTCGCCATCCTCACGCTTTCCATTTTCGGGGTCGCCACGGTGCAGATCTGGTGGGTGACGCTGATCGATTGCGCTGTCATCGCCTTCGTCGTCCTGATCAAGGGCATCTATCGAACGCAGCGCCCGGCCGCGCCGCCGATCGGCGAGGCGTTCGATATCGAGGACGAAGAAGCGGGCGCGAGCCCGCCGCCGGGCGGCGCGGGTGCGGCTTTTTGAGGCGCGCGCAGCGCTGGGCGGCGAAAGGCGCAAGAAGGTCTTGCGGGGGCGAGGCAAGCGGTTTTAACATCGGCTCATGATCGAGGCCGTAATCACCATCAGGAACGCGCGCGAAGGAGACGCCCAGGGCGTCGCCGACGTGCACGACGCCGCCTGGCGGGACGCTTACCGCGGCATTATCCCCGGCCGCGAGCTGGAGCGCATGATCGCGCGGCGCGGACCGCGCTGGTGGCATTCGGCGATCGTCCGCGGCTCGCGGCTCCTCGTTCTCGACTTCGACGAGACCATCGGCGGCTATGCGAGCTACGGGCGCAACAGGGTCCCTTCGCTGCGCTATGGCGGCGAGGTCTTCGAACTCTATGTCGCGCCTGAGTTTCAGGGCCTCGGCTTCGGCAAGCGATTGTTTGATGTCGCCCGCAAGGATCTGGCCGAGCACGGCTACTCGTCCTTTCTGGTCTGGGCGCTCGCCGACAATGAACGGGCCGTGCAATTCTACACGAAGCTTGGCGGCCTGAACGTGCGTCAGGCCAATGAGCGCTTCGGCTCCGAGGTCCGCGCGCGGCACGCCTTCGCCTTCAACTCGGCTCCGACTTGAAGGATAGCCGGGCCTGGCGCATAACCCCTCCCTGAAACGCACTTAAGCATCGACCCGGCCGCGTCGATGGGATGCGGTCGTCCGGTCCGGCTGATTCGCCCGGATTGTCGATTTGCCGTTTACATTCGACTGGTGTCTTCGCCCAAAGAAGAGTTGCAGCCGCCGCGGCGCGAACCGCCGTTTTGAACCATCCGAGGCAACCCGGGAGATCTCCATGCGCCTTGACGCAATTTCCATCGGCAAGAACCCCCCATTTGAAGTCAATGTCGTGATCGAGGTCCCGATTGGCGGCGAACCGATCAAATATGAGATGGACAAGGCCGCCGGCGCGCTGATCGTCGACAGGTTCCTCTATACGTCGATGCGCTATCCCGGCAATTACGGCTTCATCCCGCATACATTGTCCGAAGACGGCGACCCCTGCGACGTCATCGTCGCCAATACGCGCGCGATCGTTCCGGGCGCGGTTATGAGCTGCAAGATCGTCGGCGTTCTGATCATGCGCGACGAGGCCGGGCAGGAC
>DAITNE010000273.1:0-3531 GCA_036834765.1 Methylocella sp. | reverse complement strand
GCAGCTTGCAGATGAAGACGTCGATGATCTTCAGCTCCGGCTCGTCCATGCCGCCGTAAAGATGGTTGAGGAACATCTCTTTCGTCAGCGTCGTGCCCTTGCGCAGCGAGAGCAGCTCGAGCATCTGATATTCCTTGCCGGTCAGATGCACGCGCGAGCCGGTGACCTCGACGGTCTTCTGGTCGAGGTTGACGATGAGGTCGCCCGTCGCGATGACCGATTGGGCGTGGCCCTTGGAGCGCCGCACAATGGCGTGGATGCGGGCGACGAGCTCGTCCTTGTGAAAGGGCTTCGTCAGGTAATCGTCGGCGCCGAAGCCGAGGCCCTTCACCTTGTCCTCGATCGCGGCGAACCCCGAAAGGATCAGGATCGGCGTCTTGACCTTGGCGACCCGCAGCGTGCGCAGCACCTCGTAGCCGGACATATCGGGCAGGTTCAGATCGAGCAGGATGATGTCGTAATCATAGAGCTTGCCGAGGTCGATCGCCTCCTCGCCGAGATCCGTCGTATAGACGTTAAAATTCTCGGATTTCAGCATCAGCTCGATGCTTTGCGCGGTCGCGCTGTCGTCTTCAATCAATAAAACGCGCATGTTGGGTCCCCACATTGCCCCGCCGGTCGCCCGCCGGCGCGCGAAATCGTTCTTGAGTCTCCCCGCCGGGCGCGTCGTCGGCCCAGCCGTTAACCCCTCATTCCGAGTTTCGTAACCTTAACGGCCATTGGTTAATAAAAGCATTCCCGCAGCCTGCCGACATCCAAATCCAGCGCCGCCCGAATCAGATTTCGCCCGCGGGCGATAAGGGTGGCGACACTGTCATCGAACGGAGTCTGCCCGCGCAAGCTTGCGCGACGAAGAATTCCGCCTTTCCCCCGCAAAGTTTTCTGTCCCTTGGCCGGATCATTGGCAGCGCATCGCGGCAAAAGCCGGGGTCGACGACCGAAAAGCGAGGCGAATCGGCGCGCCGCATGGGCGTTTGCGGGAGGGAGGTAACGAATGGGCAACTTTACTGCTGCAGACTTTCCAGGTCGGAGGAGACTCCGGACGAGACTTCGGGCGGTTGTTCGCGGGCGCAAGCCGCCAAGCGCGCGGCCGCAGTGCGGCCCCGCCGGGCGCCGCTCATCGCCGCCCATTGGGAGTTCAACAATATGAAGCTGCAGGAAACACTCATTCGCCTCAAGCGGTTTCAGGTCGAGGAAAAGCGCCGCAGGGTCGCGCAGATCGAATCGATGGTTGCCGAATTCTCCAAGATCGCGCGCGAGCTTGAGCAGGAGGTCGCGATCGAGGAGCAGCGCGCCGGCATTTTCGACACGGCCCATTTCGCCTATCCGACCTACGCCCGCGCCGCGCGCACCCGCCGCGACAATCTCAACCGCTCCGCTGCGGAGCTGATGACCCAGCTCGAAGACGCCCGCGGCCGGCTCGAGGACGCCCTCGACGATCTCAGCAAGGCGCAAGGTTTCGACGCCCGCGACCCGGCGGCCGAAGGCGCCGGCGAACTCGCCCTCGCCAGCCAGGCGAAATCGGGCCTGCGCCTGCGCGCCGCCCAGATCTGACCGGATAACGCCGAGCGCACCGGCCTGACCGAGCAGCCCCAGCTCGACCGCGCGCGCCCGCGCATGCGCCGCATCGTCGCGGCGCCGGCTCCTCCTTCTTTACCGAAAATTCTGCGCCTTTCGCGCCGACATGCGGTAAGAGAAAAGTCGCAGCGCGGCTTTCCTGTCGGGAGCGTCATGAAACGAGTCCTGGATTTCGTCTGGCCCGCGATCGGCTTCATCGCGGTCGTCGCCTCGGTATGGCTGCTCTACCGGGAATTTCGCGGCCAGCAGATCGGGCCGGAAGTCTGGCGCGCGCTCAAGGCGATCCCGCCGTCGCGTTATGCGCTCGCCGTCGCCTCGACGCTGCTCGCCTATGCGGCGCTCGCCTGGTACGACAGGATCGCGCTGCGCCATCTCGGCGTCACGCATATCTCGTGGTTTTTCATCTCGCTCTGCTCGTTCACGACCTATGCTCTCGCGCATAACATCGGGGCGAGCGTCTTCTCCGGCGGGATGGTCCGCTATCGCGCCTATCACTCGAAGGGCCTGACCGCGGCGCAGGTCGCGGTGCTGGTCGCGATCTGCTCGCTGACCTTCGGGCTCGGCACGATGCTGATGGGCGGCCTCGTCCTCGTGTTCGAGCCGCATCAGCTGGCGCGATTCCGCGGCGTCCTGCCCGACGCCCTCACCACCCCGGCGACGGCGTTCACGGTTGGCGTCGTTTTGCTGATCCTCGTCGCGATCTACATGATCGGCTCGATATTCGGCTTCAAACCGGTGATCATTCGCGGCTTCCGGCTGGAGTATCCCAAACCCGGCATCGCCATCCGGCAGCTTCTCGCGGCGCCGCTCGAACTCATCGGCGCGGCGGGCATCATCTATTTCGCCTTGCCCACGGTGGGCAATCCCGGCTTCTTCGTCGTCCTCGCGGTGTTCATCGCTTCGTTTTCGGCGGCGCTCGCCTCCAACGCGCCGGGCGGCCTTGGCGTCTTCGAACTTCTGTTCATCAAGGCCATGCCGGCGACGCCGCAGGCCGAGGTGCTGACCGCGCTTCTCGTGTTTCGGCTGTTCTATCTCATCATTCCGCTGCTGTTCTCGCTCGTCATCGTCGTTTTGTTCGAGCGCAACAAGCTGAAGGAGGTTCTGCACCACGAGGAGCGACACCCCGCGGCGGCGGTCGTCGAGACCCGGCCAATGGCTGACCGGCGCCCGCAAGCCGACGTTTCCTAGCCCTCAAAACCGCCGAAAACCTCTGGGCGGGACTCCAAAGGCTCCGGGTGGGCGTCGCGCGAGGCGGCGGACCTCGCGACAAGGTCGAAAAGCCGGTCTTTAGTTGCAGACCCGGATGCGGCGATAGGCGACGATGTTGCCATAGCCGTCGACGACGGGCTGGCGGGCGAAGCCGCAAGCCGGAGCGTAATAGGGGGTCGCGGCGGCGGCGCCGAGCGCAACTCCGGCGGCGACAGCGCCGACGCCCCAGCCCAAACCGGGGCCCCAGCCTCCACCCCAGCCCCAGGGATGATAGCCCCAGGCGGCGGCGGGCGTGGCGGAAGCGGCGAGGCCAAGGCTCAGCGTGGCGATGGCGAGGCCGGCGGCGATTGTTTTGCGAACAGTGCTCATGACCCTCTCTCCTTGCATGCGCCGCGCGGGTTCCGTGCGGCGACGTTCGGAGATTAGGTCCGCCTGAAGCGGCAGGCTGTGCGCGGATGCACGCGTTCGTTAACGAATGTTAATTTTGAAGCCGCGGGGGGCGCCGCGGCTTCCAGGATCAGGAACGCGCCTTACGCCAGCGCGCCGTGGCAGTGCTTGTATTTCTTGCCCGAACCGCAGGGGCAGGGCTGGTTGCGGCCGACCTTGCCGTAAGCGGCCTCGCCGTCTTGCGCCGGGCGCACCAGCGTCGCGGTCGATCCGGCTTCCTCGGCGCCGAACGCAGGCGCGGCGGGATGAAAGGCGAGCGTCGGCGCGGCGGAGACGGGGCCCTCGAAGGACGCGCCC
>DAITNE010000272.1:0-3531 GCA_036834765.1 Methylocella sp. | reverse complement strand
CGGCCGCATTTTGGTCGGACGCGGCGGCATATTGTCGACGCCCGCCGCCTCGAACCTCATTCGGAAATTCGGCGCGTTCGGCGGCGTCATTCTCAGCGCCAGCCACAATCCGGGCGGCCCGCACGGCGATTTCGGCATCAAATACAACGCCGACAATGGCGGCCCGGCCCCCGAGAAAGTCACCGAGGCGATTTTCGCCCGCAGCAAGACCATCTCGCACTATCGCATCCTCGACGCCGCCGATGTCGATCTCGACCGCCTCGGCGCGCTGAAGCTCGGAGGCGGGACGGTCGAGATCATCGATCCCGTCGCCGATTACGCGGAGCTGATGCAGCGACTGTTCGATTTCGATCGCATCGCCGGCCTGTTCAAATCCGGCTTTCGGCTTCGCTTCGACGCCATGTCCGCGGTGACCGGCCCCTATGCGGAGCGCATCTTTCAGGAGCTCCTTGGCGCCGCGCCAGGTTCGGTCCTCAACGCGACGCCGCTGCCCGACTTCGGCGGCCATCATCCGGACCCGAACCTCGTTCACGCAAAACATCTCTTCGACCTCGCGATGAGCCCGGACGGGCCCGACCTTTGCGCCGCCTCGGATGGCGATGGCGATCGTAATCTCATCATCGGGCGCGGCCGGTTCGTCACGCCTTCCGACAGTCTCGCCATGCTCGCCGCCAACGCCCATCTTGCGCCGGGCTATGCGCAGGGCATCAAGGGGATCGCCCGCTCGATGCCGACGAGCCGCGCGGCGGACGAGGTCGCCGAAAAGCTCGGCATCCCGCTCTTCGAGACGCCGACAGGGTGGAAATTCTTCGGTAATCTGCTCGACGCGGGGATGGCGACGATCTGCGGCGAGGAGAGCGCCGGGACCGGCTCCGACCATGTCCGCGAAAAGGATGGCCTCTGGGCGATCCTGCTCTGGCTCAACATTCTCGCCGCACGGGCTGAGAGCGTCGACGCCATCGTCACCAAACATTGGGCCGAACATGGCCGCAATTTCTATTCGCGCTATGATTACGAGGAGGTCGAGGCGGACGGCGCCAATGCGCTGGTGAAGACGCTGACCGCCGCCCTGCCCGGCCTCAAGGGCAGGCGATATGGCGCGCTGACGATCTCGGACGCCGATGATTTCGCCTATCACGATCCGGTCGACGGCTCGGATTCCGCGCATCAGGGCATCCGCATCCATTTCGAGGATGGCGGGCGCATCGTCTACCGCCTGTCGGGCACCGGCACCGCCGGTGCAACGCTCAGGGTCTATATCGAGCGCTTCGAGCCTGACCCTGCGCGCCAGCACATCGAGACGGCCGCGGCGCTCAGCGATCTCATCGCACTGTCGAATGGACTCGCCGAGATCAAGCATTTTACCGGGCGCGCGGCGCCGTCGGTAATCACCTGAGCGCCGCGGAGCCCTTCTCCGTCGGCTGGGGAGTTCCCGAGCCGCTCGGCGTTCGCCTCGTCGATGGCGGCATCAACGTCGCCGTCGTATCCGGCGGCGCCGAGGCGATCTTCCTCTCCTTGTTCGACGAAGCTGACCGCGAGACCGCCCGCATCCGTCTGCGTGGCCGCACCGGCGACGTCTTCCACGCGCATGTCGCGGGCGTTGGCGCCGGCGCGCGTTATGGCTTGCGGGCGCAAGGCGCGTTCGACCCCGCGCGGGGCCTGCGCTTCAACGTCGCGAAGCTCCTTGTCGATCCTTACGCGACGCGGCTCGACCGCCCGTTCAAGCTCAACGCCTGCCTGTTCGACGCGCGCATCTATGGCGAGGCGGAAGATGATGCGGACAGCGCCGCCTTCATCCCGAAAGCGATCGTCGAGGCCGGCGAACTTGCCCCCGCGCCTCAGCGCCCGACCGCCGCGTGGCGCGATCTCATCATTTATGAAATGCATGTGCGCGGCTTTACGCGGAGCCATCCCGATATCCCCGAATCCATCCGCGGCACATTCGCAGGTCTCGCCCATTCCGCCGCCATCGCCCATCTGACGCGGCTCGGGATCACGGCCGTCGAACTTCTGCCGATTCAAGGCTGGATCGACGAGCGCCACCTGCCCGCCCTCGGCCTTTCGAATTACTGGGGCTATAATCCGATCGCCCTCAATGCGCCCGATCCTCGGCTTGCGCCGGGCGGCTGGCCGGAGGTTCGCCACGCCGTCGAAACGCTGCGGGCGTCGGGCATAGCCGTCATCCTCGACGTCGTGCTGAACCATACCGGCGAGAGCGACGATCTTGGCCCGACCGTGTCGCTGCGCGGCCTCGATAATGCCGGCTGTTATCGCCTCCAGTCGGACGATCCACGGCTCTATGAAAATCAGGCCGGGTGCGGCAACGTCCTTGCGCTGGAGCGCCCACAGGCTCTCCGCCTCGCTCTCGAATCGCTGCGCACCGCCGCGCTGCGCGCCGGCGTCGATGGATTTCGCTACGACCTCGCGCCCGTACTGGCGCGGACCGCGAACGGCTTTGACCCGAACCATCCATTCCTCGCGGCGGTCGCACAGGACCCGGCGCTGCGCGGCCTCATCCATATCGCCGAGCCCTGGGACCTCGGCTATGGCGGCTATCAGCTCGGGGCCTTTCCGCCCGGCTGGGGCGAGTGGAACGATAAGGCGCGCGACGTCTTCCGCCGCTTCTGGCGCGGCGATGAAGGGATTGCCGGCGCGCTCGCGACGCGGCTCGCAGGCTCGGCGGATATCTTCGCCCCGCGCCATCGCCTGCTGTCTCGCTCGATCAATTTCGTCACAGCCCATGACGGCTTCACGCTCGCCGATCTCGTCTCCCATTCGCATAAACACAATGAAGCGAACGGCGAGAACAATCGCGACGGAAACGATGACAATCTGTCGTGGAATTGCGGTGCCGAGGGCTCCTGCGACGATCCCGCCACCGCGGCCCGGCGCGAGGGCGACGCACGGGCCCTGCTCGCAACCCTGATCGCCGCACGCGGCACGCCGATGCTTACCATGGGCGATGAACTCAGCCGCACGCAACACGGCAACAACAACGCCTATGCGCAGGATAATGAACTCGCCTGGATCGATTGGGCGAGCGCGGATCAAGAGCTGATCGAATTTTCCGCGCGCCTCATAAAGCTTCGCCGCGAGACCGGCGCGCTCAACGCGGAGTGGCCCTTGACCGGCGCGCCGCCCGACGCCTCCGGCATGCCCGATGTGGAGTGGCTGAGCTTTGACGGCGCGCCCCTGACGCCGCGCGATTGGGACGATGCGGCGGCGAAGACCCTCACCGCCGTCTTCTATGATGCCGGCGATGGCGAAGGCGGGGCCAGCCGCGCGGCCATTCTGTTCAACCGGGGACATGAGGCCGCGTATGCGCGCCTGCCCGCTCCGCGACGCGGCTACGACTGGATCTTTGAGATCGATTCGGCGCAGCCGCGCGCCGAAAAAAAGCGCGTCACGGACCAGCTCGTTATCGCGCCGCGCTCGGTCGCGATCCTCGTCGAAAGGCCGGGACAAGGGTCGGCGCCGCGCAGCGGCGTCGATGATAGTGCGCTTGACGCGCTGACCTCGGCGGCCGGCATT
>DAITNE010000271.1:0-3534 GCA_036834765.1 Methylocella sp. | reverse complement strand
CACTTCAGCGCGAGCTGCTGGTCGAGGAGGCCATAGTTGCCGAAAAGATGGCCTTCGGCCTCCAACGCGGGGTGCGCGAGCCAACCCATCAGATTTAGCCGGTACGCGACGGTGACGACGACGGCTTTGCCGTCGGCCGCAATCTTGCTGCCGTCATAACCGGGGGTCTCGCCATCGACATTGCCGCCGCCATGAATCCAAAAGATGACGGGCAGCCGCGCCGACTCATCGAGAGTCGGAGTGAACACGTTGAGATAGAGGCAGTCCTCATTGTCATTCGGCGGCCCTGCGAACAGCCCGAACTCATTGATTTGGGCGCAGATTGGCGCGTAGGCGGTCGTCTTTAGAATTTTGGTCCAAGGCTCATGGTTCTTCGGCGGCTTCCAACGCAAATCACCGACCGGCGGCGCGGCGTAAGGCACGCCCAGGAATTCGGCGACGCCGTTGCTGATGAAGCCCTCGATACTGCCGTCTTTTGTCGTGACGACCGGACCGGGCGCTACGGTCGCGCTATGGAGTGAAGCGCAAAGCGCTCCTGCTACGAAGATGAGGCTTAGACCGAGGATTGAGACCCTCGATACTTTTGACGTGACAGCGCGTGAGCACGCGTCTAGCCAAAGCTTCGAAAGCTTGGGCATAGCTCCCCCCTTTAACTGTTTGCCGTTGTGCCGCGTGCGCGTGGCGGCGGGAGCATAATCGCGTCGATTAGATCTGGTCTTCCACGATCTTCCACCTCGTATCATAGTTTAGCGATCACTATTCAGTCACCGTTCGGGGCACAGACTCCTTGGCAAGGCTTGCTTGGTCTGCGCCTTCGAAAGGGCATGAAGAAGGTCCGAAGTTGCACACTCGCGCGCCGATCGACGGCGTACGAACCAGGATGGCACACGCATTGCGGTTCGAATATGATTTGGCGAAGTTACAGACCTTGACCGGAGAAGTGGCCGTGGTTTCCGACCTATCTGACGCGCCAGATCCCAAATCCGGGGCGAGCGCGCCGCCCGCCCGCGTGGCGCGCGCGCCGGCCATCATCGTCACCCTGATCATCGCCGCGATCGTTGGCCTGTCGCTCTGGTATCTCGTTCAGCCGCAGCCGCTCGTGATTCAGGGTGAGGCCGACGCCACCCGCATCGATATCGCCGCGCGCGTCGACGGCAGGGTGGCGAAGCGCCCGGTCGAGCGCGGCGATAACGTCGCCGCGGGGCAGCTGCTTTACGAGATCGACAATCCCGAACTGGTGACGAAGCTGCGCGAGGCCGAGGCCGCGCTCGGCGTCGCCAACGCCGACCTCGCCAATATACTGGCGGGAACCCGCGCCGAAGTGATCGCGCAAAAAAAGGCGGCGCTCGACAGCGCCAATGCCGACCTCATTCTCGCGCAGCAGACGTATGGCCGCATCAAGGAGCTGGCCGGAACCGGCAACGCGCCGCTGCAGCGCCTCGATGAAGTCACCAACTCCCTGCAGGTCGCGCAGCGCGGCGCGGATCAGGCGAAGCTCGCTTACGAGGAGGCCGTCGCGGGCTATACGAAGGAAGAGCGCGGCATCGCCCGCGCCAATGTCGTCAAGGCGCAGGCCTCGATCGACACGATCAAGGCGGACGTCGACGAGCTCGTGGTGAAGGCGCCGATCGCCGCGCAGGTCTACCAGATCGGCGCGGAGCTCGGCGAATATGTCTCGCCCGGCGTGCCGCTTCTGTCGCTCATCGATCTCACGGATGTGTGGCTGCGCTTCGACCTTCGCGAGGACCTCGTGAAGGGTCTCAAGGTCGGCGATCAGTTTCAGATGCGCGTACCCGCGCTTGGCGATCGACGAATTACGGCGAAGATCAAAACCATCGCGACGAAAGGCGAATATGCGGGCTGGCGCGCGACGCGCGCCACCGGCGATTTCGACCTCCGGACGTTCGAGGTGCGCGCCTATCCGGTCGAGCCCATCCCGGAGCTTCGGCCCGGCATGAGCGTCTACGCCGATGCGCCGGCCGGGCGGCGATGAGGACGCCGCCGCGTCCCGGAATCCTCGCCGTCGCCACGCGCGAGCTGCGCTGGATGCGCCATGACCGCGTCGCGCTGTTCCTCTGCCTCGGCCTGCCGCTGCTCGCCTTCGCGCTGCTCGCGCTGACCTTCAGCAACGCCGTCATCCGCGACCTTAGGGTGAGCGTTGTGGACGCCGATCGAACGCCGACCTCGATGATCTATGTGCAGGCGGTCGCGTCGGCGCCGGCCGTCACCGTGGCGCAGCGCTCCGACGACCTTAACGGCGCGATGCATGCGATACGCTCGGGCGACGCCATCGCGGCGGTCTATATCCCGCCCGACTTCGAGCGCGACCTGATCGCTCGCAAACGTCCGCAGATCATCGTCTTCTACAACAGGCAGTTCTTCACGCCCGGCAACAACGCCGCCAGCGCGCTAACCAACGCGATTACGGCGGCGACGGCGAGCCTGCCGCCGACCTCGCCCGCCGGAAGCGCCGCATTCGCGCCGGGGTCCCTGGTCGTCGAGCAATATGTCCTCACCAATCCGGCGCTGAACTACGCCCAGTTCCTGCTGCGCGCCGTGCTGCCGGCCGTGCTGCATGTCGTGGTGGCGATCGCAGGCGGCTACGCCGTCGGCTCGGAATTTTCGAGGCGCAGCCTGAGCGCCTGGCTGCGGGCGGCGGGCGGCAGTCCGCTCGCGGCGCTCGTCGGAAAGCTTGCGCCGCTATTTGGCATTTTCGTCCTGATGATGGTGTTCGTCGCCCTGATCATCCATTGGGCGTTCCAGATTCCGTTTCGCGGCGATTCCGTCCTCATGGGCGCGGCGGCGTGCGTGCTGGTGGTCGCTTATCTTTCGGTCGGGGCCCTGTTCCAGTTGCTGGTCCGCAACCTCGCGCTTGGCCTCAGCCTCACGGCGACCCTCTGCTCGCCGGCCTTTGGTTTCGCCGGCGTCGGCTTCCCGCTGTTCGGGATGGGCGGCTTCGCGCGGCTTTGGGGATCTCTGCTGCCGCTGCGCTGGTACATCCAGATCCTGTTCGACCAGGCGGCGCGCGGACTGCCGGCGTCGGTCTCGGCGCGCCCCTTCGCCATATTGGGCGGCCTCGCCGTTTTGTTTTTTGGGCCCGCATGGTTGCGGCTGCGGGCGATCGCGAAAGATAGGCGCGCGCGCGCCGCCGCGCCGGAGCCGGTTATGATCTCCCCATCCGGTCCCGGCGTCGGCGCGGCGATGTTCGCGGAGTGGCGGCGCATTCTCAATGATAGCGGCGCCCTCGGCCTGATGGTGCTGGCGCCGATCCTCTATGGCTTCCTTTATCCGCAGCCCTACCTCGGGCAGGTGCTGCGCGGCATACCGATCGCGGTGGTCGATCAGGACGGCACGGAACTCAGCCGCGAACTGGTTCAGGCCCTCAATGCGGACGAGGCGGTCAGCGTCGCCATCCGGGCCGATACGCTGGCGGAGGCGCAGGCGGCGCTCGCGCGCCGCGAGGTGTTCGCCATTCTGGGCATTCCCAAGGACACGGAACGAGACGTGCTGAAGGGCGAGAAGGCGAGGATCGCC
>DAITNE010000270.1:0-3536 GCA_036834765.1 Methylocella sp. | reverse complement strand
CGTGACCGCCGTAAAAGTTCTTCCCTTTCGAGAACATGTGCATCGAGCCGCCCTTGCCTTTCGACAAGCCGCCCCGGCGCCCGGTGAGCTCCGCCATGACGCCTTCCGGGTCCATGCCGCAGCCGATCATATGGCCGTGATCGCGATAGCTCGTGATGGTCTGATCGCCGGGCTTCGCCGCCATCATAACGCCGACGACGACAGCCTCCTGGCCAATGTAGAGATGGCAGAATCCGCCGATGAGGCCCATGCCGTAAAGCTGGCCGGCCTTCTCCTCGAACCGGCGGATCAGCAGCATCCGGCGGTAGGCGTCAAGCTCCTCCGCCTTGGTGAAAGACGGCGGCGGCGCCTTCTCATGCGGCGGCTCCGCGCTGGGCTTGGAGCGAGTGGAGGCGGCTGCATTCGTCATGGAGAGGCTCCTTTGCGGAATGCGGAGCGGGCGGCGGGCGCGGAGGATGGAAACTAGCGCAGCTCGCCATAAAAAGCGAGCGTCGCGGCACCCTTAAATCAGGCTCAATCAATCAGATCGCGATCAGATTTTCGAGCTTTGATCCTTGCAAGATCGACTGGCAAGCTTTGCCTTAGCTGCTTTAAGCGCGTCGCTCCGCCCCGCTCACTCGGCGGCCTTCGGCAGAAGAACGATGAGATCGTTCTTGTCGGCGCGGCCGAGCGACGACCTCGTCTCCTCGTCGAGAAGATCCCGGTCGATGATGGCGCCATTGATCAGTTCGATCCTGTGCCGCCAGAGTGCGCGGTCCTCTTGAAGTCCGCGCAATTGCGTCTCCAGGCCGGCGATTTTCAGCTGATATTCGTCCTGCGTCTTCAGGCCTCGCTCGCCATTCACGGCGTGCCAGACGAAATAGCCCCCGGCCGCGCCTGAGACGCTATAAAGGCAGAGCGGGAAAAGGATCGCGCGCAGGCGCCGGTGAACGACCATGGCCCCACATTCGCCGATCAGCGTTAGCAATCTGTTAACGCGCGCGGCTCTTCAGGACGCGAGCCGCCAAGCGCCCAGTGCGACGCTGAGGAGGGTCAAGGGCAGCCCGACCTTCAGATAGTCGAGAAAGGACAGGACCACGCCCGATCGCCTGGCGCGTTCGGCGACGATGAGATTGGCGATCGAGCCGACCAGCGTCAGATTTCCGGCAAGCGTCGAACTCATGGCGACGACGAGCCACGCATTGTTCGAATCCGGCATGGCTGCGACGAAAGGCTTGAGGACAAGCACGGCCGGGACGTTGCTGACGAGATTGGAGAGAGCCGCTGTGACGCCCGAGAGGACCCAGCTGTCCGCGAGATTGAAGCGTCCGACCGCGGCCAAAATATCCGGCGTCAGAAGCGCCTTTTGCGCGGCGGCGACGACGATGAAAAGTCCGGCGAACATCAGCAACAGCGAGCCGTCGATTTCGGCGTAGATCCGCTTTGGGTTCACCGCGCGCGTGACGAGAAGAAGCGAACCGCCGATGATCGCGGCCTCCGTGACCGGCGCGCCGGCGAAGAAGGCGATGATGACGCCGGTAGCCGCCAGGACCGCCTTGCCGATCTGCCATGGGTGGCGGCGCACGCGCGGCCCGTCCGCAGCCTTCGTGAAGCCAGTCGAGAACTCCCTCCAGTGGAGGAGCGCGATGAGGCCGAAGGTCAGTGCGAGCGTCGCCGCGGCGATCGGCGCAAGATGCATGGCGAACTCGGAATAGGGGATGCGCGAGGCGACGCCGATGATCATGTTCTGCGGATTGCCCGTCAGCGTCGCGACGCTGCCGGCGTTCGAGGCCATCGCCACCGCGAGCAGATAGGGAATGGGATCGCGGCGCAGTTTGCGCGTGACGTCGACGACCAGCGGCGTCATGGCGAGGCAGATCGCGTCATTGACGAGAAAGGCCGAGAGAAAACCGGTAACGATGACGATCGCCGCCAGCAGCGTCAGCGGGCCGCGCGCGCGCTTAAGCGCGAATCCGCCGGCAAGTTCGAAAAAGCCGGAGACCCGCAGTTGCGCGATGATGATCATTATGCCGATGAGCAGCGCGATCGTGTCGAGATCGATCGACTTCAGCGCATCTTCGAAGCTGAGCGGACCGAAGGCCAGCATCAGCGCGGCGCCGACCAGCGCGATGCCAGCGCGATCCAAGCGCAATCCCGGTGCCCGCCCGACGGCAATTCCAGCCAGGGTGACAAGGAGAATCGCACACGCCGCAACGGTGCGCCAGTCGAACTGCGCCAATGTCATCGGGCGGCCACGGGCGCCGCAGCGTTTGCGTGAGCATCCCGGTCTCGCGCGAGGGTTTCAGGCATGCCGAAGAGATAGAGCAGGAATCCTCCAGCCGCTAAGGCGCCGAGCGTGAGAAAGGCTGCGGAATATCCAGCGTGAACGACGACAAGACCGGCAAGAGTCGTGCTGAGCGCCGCGCCGATCCCCTGCGCCGTGATGACGGTGCCCCTGCGCGAGGTTGAAATGGCCGCTCCCGCGCGTCAAATCCGCGACGACGATGACGAAAAGCGCGCCGTAAAGGCCGGCGCCTACCCCGTCCAGCGTCTGCACCGCGACCAGCCAATAGCGATCATCGGAGAGGGTGTAGAGAAAGCCGCGCAGAGGCAGAATCGCGAAGGCGGCGAGAAACAAAGGCTTGCGGCCCCATTTATCGGCCTTGCGCCCGACGAGGGCGGCCATGGGAACCATGACGATCTGCGCCGCGACGATGCAGGCCGACATGAGCGCGGTCCCCTGATTCCTGTCCTGCAAGGCGAGCTTCTGCCCGACCAGCGGCAGCATGGCGGCATTGGCGAGATGGAAGATCACGCAACAGAGGCAGAACACCGCGAGACCCTTGCAGCCGAGCAGGGCCTTGAGCGCGGAAGGCTTCTCGGGCGAGCGGCTGTCGCCGTCGAGGAGTCCGCGCGCGCGGGCGTTGTCGATCGCATTCGGATCGATGGTGAGGACGCTGGCGATAGACAGCGCAGCCATGCCGGCCAGCAGAAAGAAGACGACCATAGGCCCCCATTTCCAGGCGCAGACCCCTGCGAGCGCGGCCAGGAACGCGTTGCCGGCGTGATTGAAGGTCTCGTTTCTGCCGATCCGCCGCGTAAATTGCTTCGGTCCCATCATGCCGAGCGTGATCGCCGCGATGGCCGGCGCGAAGAACGCCGCCGCCGCTCCAGCCGCCGCCTGCGATCCGGCAACCAGCGCGAAGGACGACATGAAAGGAAGGATGACCGACGCGCCGGTCACAATAAGCGCGGCGGTGACGATGATCGCGCGCTTGGCGCGGCTGGCGTCTATGAGCGCGCCCGCCGGAGTCTGGGCGGCGATGCCGGCGAGGCCCGCGATCGTCATCACCAGCCCGATCCCGTCCTCACGCCAGTGACGCTCGGTCAGCAGATAGATCGCGAGATAGGGCCCGAGGCCCTCCCGCACATCGGCGAGAAAAAAATTCAGGGCGTCGAGGGAGGTTTCGTTGCGCATGAGTTCGCCGGGACCAAAAGCTCGACGCTCTAAGTCCCGGAAGGGCTTTTGGCTCCGGGCTTGCCCGTTTCGGCCGGCG
>DAITNE010000269.1:0-3542 GCA_036834765.1 Methylocella sp. | reverse complement strand
CCTCATGGAGGATCAGGCCCGGGCTTCGCCCTGCGATCGCTGCGAGCCTGTCGACCAGGACGTCGGTTTCGATATTGGCGCCGAAGGCGGAAAGGCCAATCTCGCGCGCGGCGAAAGAGACCGAAGGCGCGCGGAACCGCGCATTGGTGGCGTCGATCATCGTGATTTTTTCGAGCGCCGCGGCCTCGTCGCGCAAGCGCGACCAGAGGCCGAGCGCCTTGTAGAACCGCAGCGAGGATTCAAACAGCGCGACGGTCCGGCCGTTGGCGCGGCGATCGACATGGCCGATGCAGGCGACGGTGAATCCGGCCCGGTTGAGGGCGATCGCCGCGGATAGCCCGGCGGCGCCGGCGCCTGCGACCAGAACGTCAACGTCGAAGTCGGCGGGATTATTCGTCATGATTGCCGTTCCTCCAGCGCCTCTACGCCCCCTTTTAGTCCGGTGAGAGCCATATGGCGAGGAGGGGCCGCGCGATTTTGCGAGGCGCGCGCGGCGCTGCGGCGAGGGGGACGCAGCGGTTGCGCGCTCCCCTCGGCTTCTTTCGTGGACCGTCCCGTCGCCTATCGCTTCGCGAGGGGCACGTAGTCGCGTAGCGGCGAGCCCGTATAGAGCTGGCGCGGGCGGCCGATCTTCTGGCCCGGATCCTCGATCATTTCCTTCCATTGCGCGATCCAGCCGGAGGTGCGCGCGACGGCGAACAGCACGGTGAACATGGAGACGGGAAAGCCCATCGCCTTCAATGTGATGCCGGAATAGAAGTCGATATTCGGATAGAGTTTCTTCTCAATGAAATATTCGTCGCTGAGGGCGATGCGCTCAAGCTCCATAGCGACGGCGAGCAAGGGATCGTCCTTGAGCCCGAGTTCGTTCAAGACTTCATGGCAGGTCTGCTGCATGATCTTCGCGCGTGGATCGTAGTTCTTGTAGACGCGATGGCCAAAGCCCATGAGCCGGAACGGGTCGTTCTTGTCCTTGGCTCTCGCGATGAATTTCGGAATATTCTCCACCGTGCCGATTTCGGTCAGCATTTTCAGCGCGGCTTCATTGGCGCCGCCATGCGCCGGACCCCAGAGGCAGGCGACGCCCGCCGCGATGCAGGCGAAGGGGTTGGCGCCGGACGATCCGGCAAGGCGCACGGTCGAGGTCGAAGCATTCTGCTCGTGATCGGCGTGGAGGATGAAGATGCGGTCGAGCGCGCGGGTAACGGTCGCCCTGATCTTGTACTCCTCAGTCGGGACAGCGAAGCACATGCGCAGGAAATTCGAGCTGTAGTCGAGTTCGTTCTTCGGATAAACAAAAGGCTGACCGATCGTATATTTGTACGCCATCGCAGCCAGCGTCGGCATTTTTGCGATGAGCCGCATGGACGCGACCATGCGCTGCCGCTGATCCGAAATGTCGGTCGAGTCATGATAGAAGGCCGACAATGCGCCGACGCTCGCGACCATCACCGCCATCGGATGCGCGTCGCGGCGAAAGCCTTGGAAGAAACGGGCCATCTGCTCGTGGATCATCGTGTGCCGCGTGATCCGGTAGTCGAAATCTTTTTTCTGCGTGGGGGTCGGCAATTCGCCGTAAAGCAGAAGGTAGCAGGTTTCGAGAAAGTCGCCTTGTTCGGCGAGCTGGGCGATCGGATAGCCGCGATAGAGCAGAACGCCCTCGTCGCCATCGATGTAGGTGATCTCGGATTCGCAACTCGCGGTAGATGTGAAACCAGGATCGTATGTGAACATCCCGGTCTTGGCGTAGAGTTTTCCAATATCTACAACGGAAGGGCCAATCGAGCCGGTTTTAACCGGCATTTCGACTTTCGTTTCGCCAAGACTAAAAGTCCCAGTCGTCGCGCTCATGGAGTTTGCCTTTGATCAAAAACTTTGGTGGAGGGAGCGCGCCGAAATTTCCATTCGCCACTCGCGCTGGCCATGAAAACTCGAACGCAACGTTTAGATTATTTTAAGTCGACGTGCTATCCTATGCGAAGCTTGGGTTCAAGCGGCCGATTAGTTATTGGAGGCGCCCGTTTCAACGCCACCACCGGGCTGGTTGATCTGTCATCTATGATCTCAGCAATCTAACGCGGTCGTTTATTTTAGAATAATCGTCTTCTTAGGCTGAAAACGATGGTCCTTTTATGGCGTCAAGTTCAAGCCTGATATGGGCGCGGAAATATGCGCCATGCTCAAATACGCGCCAATCATTTTGACCCGATGACATTTTATTCATGCTCGCCATCCTAAGCAAAAACCAATCCAACCGTTCTCACTGGGCGCGGCGAGAAATCCGGCCGCATCAGTCGGCCTGATCGCGCAGGCGTGCGAGGCTTTCCTCGCGTCCGAGTACGTCGAGAACGTCAAAGATGCCAGGCGAGGTCGCGCGTCCGGTCAGCGCCGCGCGCAAAGGCTGCGCGACCTGGCCGAGCTTCAGCCCCGCCGCCTCGGCATAAGCGCGCACCGCAGCCTCCGTGCTGGCGGCGGACCAGCTTTTCAGCGCCGCGAATAGCGGCGCCAGATTGGCGATATGCGCCCGGCCGCCATCGGCGAGAATCTCAGCCGCCTTTACGTCGAGCGGCAGCGGCCGCTCCGCGAACAGAAAGGCCGCGCCGTCGAGAAGCTCGATCAGGGTTTTGGCGCGCTCCTTCAGCCCCGGCATTGCGGCGAGCAATTTTTGCCGCATCGGCTCATCAAGTTTGGCCAGCGCTTCGCCGCCGCCCGGCAAATGAGGAAGGGCGGCATCAAGCGCCGCAAGGAGATCGTCGTCCTGCGTCGCCCGCATATAATGCCCGTTCATATTCTCGAGCTTGGCGAAGTCGAAGCGCGCCGCCGAGCGCCCGACATGGGCGAGATCGAAAGCTTCAATCATCTCCTGCGTCGAAAAGAATTCCTTGTCGCCCTGGCTCCAGCCGAGCCGAACCAGATAGTTGCGTAGCGCCTCCGGCAAATAGCCCATGGCGCGATAGGCGTCGACGCCGAGCGCTCCATGGCGTTTCGACAATTTCGCTCCGTCGGTGCCATGGATCAACGGGATATGGGCCATCGCCGGGATCGTCCAGCCGAGCGCCTGATAGATCTGGATCTGCCGCGCGGCATTGGTGAGATGATCGTCGCCGCGAATGATTTGGGTGACGCCCATGTCGTGATCGTCGGCGACGACGGCGAGCATGTAGGTGGGCGTGCCGTCGGAGCGCAAAAGCACGAGATCATCGAGCTCCTTGTTGGACCAGGCGACCCGCCCCTGCACCTTGTCCTCGAGGACCGTCTCGCCCTCCGACGGCGCCTTGAGCCGGATCACCGGCTTGACGCCGGTCGGCGCGTCCGAGGCGGGGCGATCGCGCCAGCGTCCGTCATAGCGCGGCGGGCGTCCCTCGGCGCGGGCCAGCGCCCGCATCTCATTGAGTTCGTCCGGGGTAGCGTAACAACGATAGGCGTGGCCCGCGGCGAGCAGACTTTCGGCGATCTCGCGATGGCGCGCGGCGCGCTGGAACTGATAGACGACCTCGCCGTCCCATTCGTCAGCGGCGGCAAAGGCGACCCGGCCGCGCATG
>DAITNE010000268.1:0-3542 GCA_036834765.1 Methylocella sp. | reverse complement strand
GGGAAGACCGGCGCCGCCGCTCCGCCCGTCAGGTCGGCGGTGTTGAACAAAGAGGACGCGGCGAAACAGGCGAAGCCGGAAAGTCCGCCTACGGTTGAAAAAACGACGCCCGAGGAAGATGCAAACGCGGCCGATGGCCCGAAATCCGGCGGCGCCAATCCCGAATTCCGCTGGCCCGCCCGCGGGCGCATTATCGTGGCCTTTAAGGCCGGCGGCAACGACGGCATCAATATCTCCCTTCCGGAGGGGACCTCGGTCAAGGCGGCGGAAAGCGGCGTCGTCGCCTATGCCGGCAGCGAATTGAAAGGCTATGGCAATCTGATTCTGATTCGCCACCCGAACGGCTTCGTCTCCGCCTACGCCAACAATAGCGATATCGAGGTCAAGCGCGGCGAAACGGTGAAGCGCGGCCAGGTCATCGCGAAATCTGGCCAAAGCGGCAATGTCAACTCGCCGCAGCTTCATTTCGAATTGCGCAAGGGCGCGACGCCGGTCGATCCGACGCTCTATCTCGCCGGGCTCTGACCGGGGCCGCGCTACAGGCGCGCTGCGAAAACGAGATAAAACAATATCTCGGCGACCTGCTGGGCGGCGCCCGCGACGTCGCCGGTCTGGCCGCCGATCTGGCGCTGGGCGAGCGCGCTGAGCGCGATCCCCGCTCCGACGCAGGCACCGAAGGCGATTACGGGCTTCGCCAGCCCGGAGCTTACAAGCAAGGGCGCAGCGGTAAAAACCGCGCAAAGGCAGGCCGCTGTAAAAAGGGCGCGCCGGCCCGGGCGGGCAGCCGCAAACCCGGCGCCCTCCGCCCGCGCCGGGGGCAAGAGAGCCAGCGGAATCAACGCTGCTCCACGCGAGGCGGCCGCCGCGCCGATGAGGACCGCGCCCGCGAGAGGGAGACTCTGCGCGCCGATCAGCGCCAGCGCGGCGATTCGCAGGTAAAGCGCCATCGCGAGAGCCAGCGCGCCGAACGCGCCGATCCGGCTGTCCTTCATGATTTCGAGCTTGCGCGCAGTTGTCGCGCCGCCGCCGAAACCGTCGGCGCAATCGGCGAGACCATCCTCATGCAGCGCGCCGGTCAGCGCGATGAGAACCGCGATGGCGAGCGGCGCGGCGAGCAGCGGGGGAAGTCCGAGAGCGGCGGCGGCGAAGAGGGCGCAGGCGGCGACGGCGCCGAGAATCGCGCCGACCAGGGGGAGCGCGCCGGCCGCCCGCGCAAATCCCTCAAGGCTATGCGGCCCGTCTTCGAGCGGCAGAGCCGGAACGGGCAGGCGCGTCGCAAAACGCAGGCAGGTCAGAAAATCGATAAGGAGCGATGAGCCGGGGCGCATCGCTCCTCATCCGTTATCGCTGGGCTCTTGTCGAGCCTTGCCGCACGGGGCCTCTCAATGATCTCGCCCATGATTGCGAGCCGGGATCGGTTCTGAGTTTGCCTTAGCGCTTCTCGGGGACCGTTTCGCGCTGGCAGACCCAGCCGCGCGCCTGGCTCGTCGGGGTTCCGGTCACGCCGCTATAGCAATAGATGCGGTTCGGCGATTCGGCCGTCGAGACGGTCGTGGCGACGGCGCCAGCCTTTTCGTTGGTCGGGTCGACCGGGGCGATCGGGCTCGCATGGGCGCCGCTGATGAGCGCGGCCGCGCCGATGAGGCCGGCAGCGAGAGTGTTGAAGGTTGTGGTCATGTTATGTATCTCCGGTTCATATCGAATTCCCTGAACCGCTTCCTCCCTAACGAAACGATTTAAGCTTCCATGAGCGTAATATACTCTCCAATGTATCGCACTGCAACATGGCAGTTACGAGACAAGTTGCCGCGCCTCAACTACAAATTTTTTTTAGCATCACTCTCAAATATCTTTGATATGCGTCAAAATGGAGCAATTCTATTTATCTATCGATACATGTTGTTTCTCTATCGCACTGCACACATTAGCGTTACCTAAGCGCATCGACAGCGCTCCAAAATGCTCTAAGAACGATCCGACAACCCTTGTTTTTCCGGCCAATCCCGATGGCGCCATGACCGCAACAGCCTCGCCTTTCGATTCGATCCGCGATCTGATCGCCCTCATGCCGCCGGCGTCCGAGGCGGCGCTGGCCGCGGTTTCCGCGCGCGAGATCCAGCTCACCAAACCGCAAGGCTCGCTCGGGCGGCTGGAGGAGATCGTCGCCTTTCTCGCCGCGTGGCAGGGCAAGGCTCAGCCTTCGCTCGATCGCTCGCTGGTCGCCATTTTCGCCGGCAATCACGGCGTCGCAGCCAAAGGAGTCTCCGCTTTTCCGGCCTCGGTGACCCGCGCCATGATGGAGAATTTCTCCGCCGGCGGCGCCGCGATCAACCAGATTTGCGCGGCCTATGGCGTCGGACTGAAGGTGTTCGACCTCGCCCTCGACATTCCGACGAAGGACATCACCGAAGCGCCGGCCATGGAGGCGGCGGCGGCGGCGGCGACTTTCGCCTTCGGCATGGAGGCTATCGCCGGCGGCGTCGATCTCCTCTGCGTTGGAGAGATGGGGATCGCCAACACCACTGTCGCCGCGGCTATTTACCACGGGCTATACGGCGGCGCGGCTGAGGACTGGGTCGGGCGCGGCACGGGGGTCGACGAGGCCGGCCTCAAGCGCAAGATCGCGGCGGTCGAGGCGGCCGTCGCACTGCATCGCCCCTTTCTTCACGATCCGCTGGAGCTGATGCGCCGGCTCGGCGGACGCGAGATCGCGGCGATGGCGGGCGCGATCGTCGCGGCGCGCATGCAGAACATTCCGGTCGTCCTGGACGGCTATGTCAGTTGCGCGGCCGCGGCGATCCTCCATGCGATCGACCCAGGCGCGCTCGACCATTGCCTCGCGGGCCATGTATCGGCGGAGGGTGCGCACGGCGAGGTGCTGCGCCGTCTCGGCAAGAAGCCGCTGCTCGATCTGGACTTGCGGCTCGGCGAAGGATCGGGCGCGGCGCTCGCCGTCGGCGTCCTCAAGGCGGCGCTCGCATGCCATACGGGCATGGCCACCTTCGAGCAGGCCAAGGTCGCCGGAAAGGCGGAGCGGTAGAGCATTTGCGCGCGAAGCGGACGCTGGTTCGCGCAAAGAAAGATTGGCAGGTAGCTACGTTAAGCGCGCCGGGCGGCTGCGTTTGCGCGCGCCATGTCGCGAGGGCGGAGCCGTCCGTGGCCAGACTAGAGATCCATCCATACTTTGCCGGGCTTTCGAGGAACACGTTTCTTCTCGCCTTCGCCAGCCTGTTCGCCGACATCTCAACGGAGATGCTCTATCCGGTCCTGCCGGTTTTTCTGACGCAAACCCTACAAGCCAGCGGCAGCATCGTTGGTCTCGTCGACGGCGTCGCTCAGGCTGCGCAGAATATTGTGCAGGGCTTTTCCGGCTCCTTGTCGGACAAGCTGCAAAAGCGAAAATCCATCGCGCTGGCCGGCTAGCTGCTGGCGGCGATCGCCAAGCCGCTGATGGGGCTCTCGACAGTCTGGCAAGGCGTGTTCGGCGCACGGTTGCTGGACCGGCTTGGCGCCGGCGCCCGCTCCGCCCCACGCGATGCGCT
>DAITNE010000267.1:0-3545 GCA_036834765.1 Methylocella sp. | reverse complement strand
TGGCCGCCGTCGCCATCACGGTCCGGGTGACGATGACCGCCTTTCCCGGCATCGCGCCGCAATGGCGGCAGATCATCGTCTTCGTCTCCATCCTGTCGATGGCGCTTGGCGCCTTCGCCGCCATCGGCCAGGCCAATATCAAGCGCCTGATGGCCTATTCCGCGATCGGGCATGTCGGCTTCGCTCTGGTCGGGCTCGCAGCGGGCACGCAAGCGGGCGTCGTCGGCGTCATCGCCTATATGGCGATCTATCTCGTCATGACGCTCGGAACCTTCGCCGTGATCCTGTCGATGCGGGTCGCGGGGCACAGCGTCGAGCAGATTTCCGATCTCGCGGGTCTCGCCAAGACCGATCCGTTCACGGCTTTCTTCTTCGCGATGCTGATGTTTTCGCTGGCCGGAATCCCACCGCTCGCCGGTTTCTTCGCCAAGTGGTATGTCTTCAACGCCGCCATTCAGGCGCATCTTTACCCGCTCGCCGTGATCGGCGTGCTCTCCAGCGCGGTGGCGGCCTATTATTACCTGCGCATCGTCAAGATCATGTATTTCGACGATGCGGCGCCTGCGTTCGACCGGCCGGCCCCGGTCCTGCGCATCGTGCTTGCCGTGACCAGCCTTCTCATGCTGTTCTTGTTCGCCTATCCGGGGCTTTTCATCGACGCCACGACGGCCGCTGCCAAATCGCTGTTTTAAGTCGCTGTTCTAAGTCCTGCTTTTCAAGAATTTTCAAATGGCGGATTCCCACTGTCGCACCTTGAAGCATCGGTTCGAGCCCTTGGATTTCGATTAGCCGCTCACGACGCGCTGGTTTCGACCAATGATGAGGCTTTGCAACGGGCGAGATCGGGGGATCCCGGCCGCCTCTGGATCGCTGCCGCGCGTCAAAGCGGCGGCCGGGGCCGCAACGGCCGCGTCTGGACGTCGGAACCGGGCAATCTCTTCGCGAGTCTCCTGCTGATCGATCCCGCGCCGCCGGCCCGCGCCGCCGAACTCGGCTTCGTGACCAGCCTTGCGCTCGCCCTCGCGCTGCGCCAGATTTTGGGCGACGATCCGGCCCTCAGGATCAAATGGCCGAATGACATTCTCTACGACGGCGCCAAGCTCGCCGGGATTCTGCTTGAGAGCGTCGCTCTGCCGCACGGTTTCGCCTGCGTCGCCGGAATCGGCGTGAATTGCGGCTCGCACCCGGAGGGGACGCTCTATCCGGCGACCGACCTCGCCACCGCCGCCGGCCGCGACATCGCGCCGGCCGCCGTATTCGAGGCGCTGGCGAGCGCGATGGCGCGGCAGCTTGACCTCTGGTCGAATGGGGCTGGGTTTGCGACGATCCGCGCCGAATGGCTCGCGCTCGCCGCCGGAGTTGGCGGCCCGATCAAGGTCGCGCGGCCGAATGAGACCATTGAGGGCGTTTTCGAGACCATCGACGACACGGGGCGTTTGATCCTCCGCCAAGAATCCGGCGAGAGGGCGATCGACGCCGGGGACGTTTTTTTGGCTGCGCCGCCGCCGCGCGCCCATCTATAAACATCTATGAACATGAAAAACGAGAGAGCACAGGAAAGGTCTTGATTAATGAACGCGGCAAATGACGAACTCGTCTTCGTGCCGCTTGGAGGCCTTGGCGAGATCGGGATGAATCTCGCCCTTTATGGCTTTGGCCCGAAGGGCCGCATGAAATGGCTGATGGTCGATTGCGGCATCGCCTTTGCGGGACTGGAGCTCGCGGGCATCGATGTGATGATCCCCGACACCAGCTTCATCGAGAAAATGAAGCAGGATCTCGTCGGGCTCGTCATCACCCATGCGCATGAGGATCATATCGGCGCCGTCGCCGATATCTGGCCAAAGCTTGGCTGTCAGCTCTACGCCACGCGTTTCGCCGCCGAGCTTTTGCGCACCAAGCGCCTGTCCGAGCCGGGCGCGCCGGAGGTGCCGATCAAGGTCGTTCCACAAGGCGGCAGGGTCGACATCGGGCCGTTTTCGGTCGAATTCATCGCCATGGCGCATTCGATTCCGGAAAGCTGCGCGCTCGCCATCAGGACCCCGCTCGGCGTCGTTCTTCATTCGGGCGACTGGAAAATCGATGCGGCGCCGGGCCTTGGCGCGCCCACCGATGAAAAGCGGCTGACCACGATCGGCGACGAAGGCGTCCTCGCGCTCGTCTGCGATTCCACCAATATCCTGCGCGAGGGGGTGAGCCCGTCGGAAGGCGATGTGGCGACGACCCTGCGCGACGTCATCGCCAAATCGTCGGGCCGCGTCGTCGTCACGACATTCGCCTCCAATGTCGCGCGCATCCGCGCCGTCGCGGAGGCCGCCAGCGCCGCCGGGCGCCATGTCGTTCTGGTTGGGCGCGCCATGGAGCGCGTCGTTTCGGTCGCGCGCGAGTGCGGCTATCTCGACGGCGTGCCCGATTTTCTCGGCGTCGACGCCTTCGCCCATCTGCCGCGCGAGAAGGTCGTTCTGGTGGCGACGGGAAGCCAGGGCGAGAGCCGGGCGGCCATCGCGCGCATCTCGGAGGGCGAGCATCCGGCGGTGACGCTCAACGCCGGCGACAAGGTGATCTTCTCGTCGCGCACCATCCCCGGCAATGAACGGGAAGTCGGCCGCATCATCAACAATCTGATCCGCTCGGGCGTCGATGTCGTCACCGATCGCACCGCGCTCGTTCACGCCTCGGGGCATCCGCGCCGGGGCGAAGTCTCCCAGCTCTACGCCTGGACGCGGCCGCAAATCGCCATTCCCGCCCATGGCGAAGACCTGCACCTCGCCGAACATGCGGCCTTCGCCGAGGCGCGAGGCGTGCCGCATGTCGTCAGGGCCCGCAACGGCGACATCGTCGCTCTCGCGCCGGGCCAGCCGGCCATCGTCGGGCAGGTCCAGAACGGACGGCTGCTGAAGGACGGAAACATCATGGCGGCGGCGAGCGACGAGGCGCTGCGGATTCGCCAGAAGCTGGCGGTGTCGGGAATCATCACCATCGCCCTCGCGGTGACCGCGAAAGGCGACCTCGCCGGCGTGCCGGACGTGATGACCGCCGGCATCCCGGCGCGCACGCGCGAAGGCGCGGCGATGGACGCGATCGTCGACGACGCCCTGTTCCAGACCTTCGACCAGTTGCCGCGGCAGAAGCGGCGCGACGCCGACCTCGTGTCGACGGCGATCGAAAAGGCCGTGCGCAATGCAGTTGCATCGGCCTGGGGCAAGCGTCCCGCGGTGCATGTGCTGGTGGTCGAAGTGTAGTGTGAGCCGTCGGGGCGCGCCCACACGGGTCATCGCCCGACGCTTCGCCTGAACTCGGCGCGCGTTGCGCGAGGGCCTAAATCGCGCCGCGCGGTGAGCGGTTAATTATTTTTTCCGAATTGTTCCAGCGCACGGACCAAACCCGAATGGATCAAACCAATACGGGGTAACCGCAGAATGTTCTTGCTTTTTCGGACATAATGGGAACAAATAGGGATCATAACTTGCCGCACCGCCGTAACCTGCGCATAACAACCACGCTAAAGTTGCGCTGCGTTGCAGGATATTGGAAGCAGGTTGTAC
>DAITNE010000266.1:0-3558 GCA_036834765.1 Methylocella sp. | reverse complement strand
CGCGTCAGCGCCCGCAGTATGCCTAAAGGATCGACGCCCCAATGCGAATAGAAACGGCGATCCTCGATGGCGATGAAGGCCTTGGGCAGGTATGGCGGCAGATCGGCGAGTCGCACGGCCGCGCCGCCCGTATCGCCGCGATTGGCGAGAAGGGTCCCGTCATCCGCCAGAATGGCGATATTGGGCGGGCGCTTCGGCACCGCGAGCTGGTCGATCGGGGGCAGTTTGGCCGCGTAGAAGGCGACGACGCCGGCTCCCCCGATCGCCGCCCAGACGAGCGCCGTGAACAACCAGGAGAGCGCCGTGACGAGGCCGGGGCCGCGCCGTCGACGGCTGCGCCGCGATCCGCCGCCCTTTTTGCCGTCAGGCGTCCGATTCACCTCAAACTCTCCCGCGCGCCGCAAAAACCCGGGCCGCGACGCATGATTTCTCGCCAGACAAAGCCCGCAGCCGGGCGTCGCCCCTAAATGGCGGCAAAAACCTTAAAATTTTGAGCGCCGCGGGTTTCCCCCAAGCCGGCGCGGATCACAGGGCCGATTTACCCGTTGATTTCGCCGCGCGTCCCTTGCGATTTCACCGCAGCCGCGCCAAAGTCTCGACCCCCGGCGGGAGACTGATTAGGCTTGCGCTTGGATGAACCCGATTGGACCCGCCATGAAAGTCACTCTCGAACGAGCGGCGCTTTTGAAGTCGCTCGGCCACGTCCATCGCGTGGTGGAGCGCCGCAACACGATCCCCATTCTCTCCAACGTGCTTATCCAGGCAAAGGGCGGAGCGCTCCTCCTTAAGGCGACCGATCTCGATCTTGAAGTCACCGAAAAGCTCGCCGCGGACGTTAGCGCCGCCGGCGGCACGACGCTGCCCGCCCATACGCTCTATGACATCGTGCGCAAGCTCCCCGACGGCGCGCAGGTCTCGCTGGAGACGACCGGCGAAAGCGGCCAATTGCAGCTGCGTTCGGGCCGCTCGCGCTTCAATCTGCAGACCCTGCCGGACAGCGATTTCCCCGATCTCGCGGCGGGCGATTTCAGCCATGATTTCACGCTCGCCGCGGGCGATCTGAAGCGCCTCATCGACAAGACGCAATTCGCCATCTCCAATGAGGAGACGCGCTATTACCTCAACGGCATCTTCCTGCATTCGACCGAGGTCGAGGGCGCGCCGGTGCTGCGCGCGGTCGCGACCGACGGCCACAGGCTCGCGCGGGTCGAAATCCCGGCGCCCAAGGGGGCCAATGGAATGCCGGGCGTAATCGTGCCGCGCAAGGCGGTGGCGGAGGTGCAAAAGCTCATCGAGGATGTCGCCGCCGAGGTGCGCATCGAACTCTCGACGACCAAGATCCGCTTCACCTTCGGCGACGTCGTGCTGACCTCGAAGCTGATCGACGGCACCTTTCCCGATTATGTGCGGGTCATTCCGTCCAGCAACGACAAGCTCCTCACCGTCGACCGCATTCCCTTCGCCGCCGCCGTCGACCGCGTCTCGACCATTTCCTCCGAGCGCGGCCGCGCCGTAAAGCTCGCCGTGGCCGACGGCAAGCTGACGCTCTCCGTAACCAACCCCGATTCAGGCTCGGCGCAGGAGGAGCTGGACGTCGATTACGACGCGGCGCCCTTGGATATCGGCTTCAACGCCCGCTACCTCCTCGACATCACCGAACAGCTCGACGGCGATACGGCCCTCTTCAAACTCGCCGATCCCGGCTCGCCGACGCTGGTGCAGGACCGCGAGGGCGCAAGCGCGCTCTACGTGCTGATGCCTATGCGGGTGTGACCGCGCGTCAGGCCAGGCCCCAGGCCAGGACGCGCGCGGGTCACCGGCGAGGCAGGCAGTCTCGCTGGCCCCTTGCCGCGCTTGGCCAACGCGCCCACATCGAGCCATAAATCGGCGGGCGCTCCGGTGGGCGAGGCGTAAGTCCGCCGGCTCCATGAATCGGGGCTTTTCCCTTGGGCTGGGTCAATTACGAAGTCGTCAAGGTCGTCGGCTCGGCGACGGGGATCGTGGGCGTTTCCATGGGGCTCGCCCTTGTTCGTTTTGAAAGGGTCATCCGCGAAAGGCTGTTTCCGGAACGCCAGCCGCATCAGGCCTATTCGCAGCTGCGAATGATCACGGGCGCGGTGTGGATCGCCGCCGCTATCGGCGCCTGCGCGGCTCTCTATGCTCTAGCGGCGGCGCCGCGCTAGTCAAACCAGACGCTCTTGCCGCAAAGCTGAACTTCGATCCGACCCCAGAATTGGCGACCAATGACAGCGCGGTACATGCGTGTTAGGCTTTGTCAAATCGCGTCTGCATAATGTTGATGAGGATTCGATGCGCAATCCTGTTCAGAATTTCGGGGCGTCGCGGTAGATATGAACGAGAGGCCTCTATAAATGCGCATGATTTTACTGACCTTATCTTTGGTTTTGGTTGCGACTTCATCCGCATTTGGCCTGGGGTATTTTTACAGGCGCCAAAGTATTGTTTATGCGCATTCCCCGATCCGTTCGATAGCCATTCTCTCCCAGGCGGATCAGGCGGAGCAAGTCGGCGCGATCATTGTCGGCGACTCCATCACCGAACTCTCTTATTTGCCGGAAATGTGCGGGCGGAGGGTGCTGAACGCTGGCGTCGGCGGCGCAAAGGCGCATGAAGTCATAGAGCTGCTGCGCGATGTGCTCCGCCGCGTCAAAACGGACCGGGTCGTCATCGCGATCGGCGTCAACGATGCGGGCAAGAGTTACGCTACGGATATAAAGTCATTTGGCGACAGTTATCGCGAGCTGGTCGGCATGGCGGCCGCCGCGGGCGCCCAGGTGATTGTCGCGACAATTGCTCCGGTCGGTCATGATTTGCCTGAGGGGACCGGAATTTTCGATACGGAACTAATCAAGAATTTCAATGCCGAAATAAGAAACATAGCGATAGAGCATCATGCCGGCGTCGCCGAAGTTTATAAAGACCTGGCCGCGAAGGACGGCTTTTTGCCTCATGACTTTACGGTGGACGGCGTTCATCTGACCAAAATCGGATATCAACCGTGGCTTCATGCGCTTGAATATTCGGCATGCGGTTCATCGTAGATGAAGCTTGGCTCTCTTCGTCAAGCCTTCTTCGCCAAGCGTAGAGCGCGCGGCGCAGCCGGACCTCCGGTTGACGCATCGCCGCGGGGCGGGCATGAAGCGCACGCCTGAAGCCGCATCGCGCGCCAGCGCCGGAGCCCAAAATGCCCAAAATCAATGGAAACCAGATCGCGCCCGGCACCGTCATCGAGCATGACGGCGGGCTTTGGGTCGCGGTCAAGACCAACGCGGTAAAGCCCGGCAAGGGCGGCGCCTTCAATCAGGTCGAACTCAAGAATTTGATCGACGGGCGCAAGCTCAACGAGCGCTTCCGCGCCGACGAGACCGTCGAGGCGATCGACCCTGAACTGAAGGATTTCAGCTTCCTCTACGCCGAGGGAGACACCCTGGTCTTCATGGACCTCGAAAGCTACGAGCAGATCGAACTCGCCAAGGATTGGGTCGGCGAGCGCGCGGCGCAGCCGGACCTCCGGTTGACGCATCGCCGCGGGGCGGG
>DAITNE010000265.1:0-3560 GCA_036834765.1 Methylocella sp. | reverse complement strand
CGCGATAGCTTGGCAGCGATACGCCATTGACGGTCTCGTTCGGCGCCGAGCGGGGCTTGGCAAACTGCCCCGCGATGCGGCCGACTTTCACCACCGGCAGCGCGGCGGCGAAGGTCGCGACGACCGACATCTGCAAAAAGACGCGGAAGAAATCGCGGATATTGTCGGCCGAATGCTCGGCGAAGGCTTCGGCGCAATCGCCGCCCTGCAGCAAAAAGGCTTCGCCGTCGGCGACCTTGCCCAGCATGCGCTTCAATTTGCGCGCCTCGCCCGCGAAGACGAGCGGCGGAAAGCCGGCGAGCTGGCGCTCGACGTCGGCGAGCGCGGCCGCGTCCGGATAGACGGGCGACTGCTCGATGGGCCTTCCCCTCCAGCTCGCGGGCGACCAATTTTCGGCGGACATTTTCAAAACTCCCAGGATCACGATGATTTTGGATTGATCCAATCCAAAATCATGAATGTGATCGATTCCTATAGTTCAGAGCGGCTCGCCTCAAAAACGGGCCAAAACCCGAGCAAAAAATTGCATTTTTTCAATGGCGGCCGCGTTCGAACGGGTGCTTTAGCAGGGGGAAAGCCGGTGAGGCAAGGATTTCGGGAGTTTGAAATTATCGCCAACGTCAGATTTCGCCCTTCATCTCGTGGCCGGCATTATCGGCGACGGCCATGACGGCGGCCTCTCAGGGCGGCGGAACGCATGGCGATCTCCCGCGTTAGCCGAACGCTCCGAGCTCAAGCCGGGCGATGGGGCAGGAAAGCGGAGATCGATATGGACAATAAAATCATTGGCCTGCTTGGCGTCATGTCCCTCGTGGGGACGATGGACGCGGCGCTGGCGGCGACGCCGGCGGATTCCTCCCAGGGCGCGCTGCCGAAAGCGGGATCCTATTCCGAATTGCTCGATCCCATTCCCAATGCGGTCGCTCTTCTGGCGGCAGCCGACGCCGCGGGCGCACAGGCGCCGCAGGCTGGTGAGAAAGCGCCGCCGGAAGGCGTGCAGGTGGCGCAAAATTACCATCATCACCACCACCATCAGCGCAACCACCGCCGTCACCACCACCATCATCATCACCACCAGGGATACTGAGATCGAGGGAGGGCGGCGCCGCACGGCTTAACGCGCACCCGCCCGCAGCCTCACTGCGGCGACGGCTATTTGGGAGACTTGGGCGGTTTGCGCGATTTCGCCTTGGCGGTGCCGAGGATGCGGCGATAGGTGCCGTCGAATACGGTGTCGGTCGCCGAGGTCCAGCGCGTGTCCGCCCCCAGCGTCTCGCGGCTTTGGTGGACGCGCCGTCCCCGCAGCTCGCGCTCGGCGGCCTCCTCCTCGCCCATCTCGGCCAGCTCGAAATCAGCCTCCTCAGGGATCACGATCACCTGTGCGAACGGTTCGCCCGGCCTGAAGATATGGGCGCCACCTTCGGCCGGCGATTTGAACAGGATGAAGGACATCATCGGCCACCAGTTGCGCAGCAGGGCGGGCACGGCGATCGGAACGCTGTCGGTCGGGTCGGTGTAAAATCGCGGATGCGGCTCCGTCCGGATCGCAAAGCCCTCCTCGACCTTGAGGTCGAGCAGGATCTGATAGGTGTAGAACTGATCGCCGAAGTTTCGGAACGGCGGCCACTCGACGCCGGTCTCCGGATCGGGGCCGAAATCGCCCTCGAGGAGCAACCGTCCGGCCCGCGTCGAGACGCGCAATTCGTTCTCGAATGGATAGAATAATTCGATGCCGTATTGCGCGCCCTCGGAAAACGGCAGGCAGTGCCAGGCGTATTCATGCGAGCCGTCGGCGCGCGGTTCGCGCTGCCCGGCCCAGCCCGGGACCTGCAGCCTCGTTCGCCGCGGCCGCAAGCCGGGGTCCCGCAGCCTGTATTTGACCGTGCGCATCGGCGCTCCCAATTTCTGAACAGCCTCCTTCTACCGCTCGCTTGCGGGCGAGGGAAGCGCAGCGGGCGTTGCGGTTTATTCCTTGCGGGCTCAGGACGCGAGTGCATCTGCTCGCCACGCTGGCCGCCACAAGATGAATGGCGCGCTGAGATGTTTCGGCGTTGCGGCCGAAACGCGCCGCCGCGCGCCCGAGCTCTTTGGCGAGCGCCACAGCGCAACAAATTATCTGCGCGCTTCGCACAGACTTCAAACCGCCCCAACCGCTATAGCCGGACGATGACGCGGCGGCTCTCCGCGCCGCTCCAGAAGAAAGCGGACGAACGGGGCCCGGCGGCGAAGCCCGGCTCGATTCGATGCATTGGTTGATGAGCGCCCGCCAATGCGAGCGCCCGTCACTTGCACAGCCAGAGACACCACCAATGGCCTCTTGACGGCGCGGGCGGAGCCGGCGGCGGCGGGGCCGGAGCAACCGATGGGGTTGTCGGCGGGGGCGGGGCGGGCTCTGCCGCCGGCGGCGGGGGTGCGGGCGGCGGCGGCGGCTGCGGAGCGGACTCTGTGGCCGGCGGGGCTGGCGGCGGGGCGGGAGTCGCCTCCGGCGCCGGCGCTGGAGCTGGCGTCGCCTCGGGCGTTGGAGCGGGCTTCTCTTCCGATGATGGCGCCGCTGTCTCCGGTGCCGTTGGCGCGGGCGTTTCCTGTGGCGCTGGAGCTGGCGTCGCCTCCGGCGCCGGGGCGGGCTTCTCTTCCGACGATGGCGCTGCTGTCTCCGCCGGCGCCGGGGTTGGCGCTTCCTCCGATGGTGGGGCTGGAGCCGCCTCTGGCGCCGGAGCGGGCGCTTCCTCTGATGGTGGGGCTGGCGTCGCCTCCGGCGTCGGGGCGGGCTTCTCTTCCGACGATGGCGCTGCTGTCTCCGCCGGCGCCGGGGCGGGCGCTTCCTCCGATGGCGGGGCGGGAGTCGCCTCTGGCGCCGGAGCGGGCGCTTCCTCCGACGGTGGCGCCGCTGTCTCCGCCGGCGCTGGGGCTGGCGCTTCCTCCGATGGGGCCGCAGTCTCCCCCGGCGTAGGGGCGGGCGTCTCCTCAGATGCTGGGGCCGCGGTCTCCGCCGGCGCCGCGGTGGGCGTCTCCTCCTGCGATGGGGTCGAAGCCTGCGCCAGCGTGATCGGCAGGGCCGAAGGCTGCGGCCTACAGGCCTCGCCGCATGGCTGCGTTTGGGCCGCCACGGATGTGCGGACGACAAACGTCGCAAGAAGCATCAGGCATCCGCCTATCGACATTCGCAGCGCGTTTCGCATGCCCGTGGCTCCTTTTACCTGAGGTCTATTTTGAGGATCTCGCGCCGGAACTCCAGAAAGGGCTTTTTCAATAAGCAGGTCATCAAATCTCGAAACGCGCCGCCTCAGGCGAAGCGGCGAAACGAAATCTTCAACGCGGAAGCGATCGGCGCCTTCGCAGCCCTATCGATATAAATGAAAACATTCCTATCGACCATCGCGAATGGCGGGGGTCGCCTTCGCTCTAGATCACGATGATTTTGGATTGAATCAATCCAAAATCATGAGCGTGATCGATTCCAAGAGTTCAGAGCGGGATGCGGGCGGAAAACCGGTTCCCACCTTTTCTCATCCCGCTCTAGCGCCGCGTGGCGAGGATCAGCGGCGACGGCCCCGGGGCGG
>DAITNE010000264.1:0-3616 GCA_036834765.1 Methylocella sp. | reverse complement strand
GAAGGTCAGCACGGCAAAGGAGCCGTCCTCCTCCAGCGGCCGGCCCAGATCGCGCACCCAATGCTGGATAGCGGCCTTTTCGCGGACGAGCCACGGATAAGTCTTCTCCTGCCAGACATCCATGGGGCCGCCCATGACGACCAGAAGGTCGAAGCCGTCGAGGGTCGGGATCGCCTCCCCCGCGTCGAGTTCGACGGCGCGCCAGTCATGCCGGGCCTCCGTCCAGAAGGTCCGGAAAATGCCAGGGTGCTCGACGGCGACGTGCTGAAAAACCAGAATGCGCATCATGGAAGCCTCGAAGCAAAACACGGGCCGCGGCCATATTCAGGAGAATTCATTTATATTCAAGAGAAAATTACCAATCCCTCAGGGTGAGAAAGCGCGCGGTTGCATGGCGCGCTTGATGCATCATCAATCGAGTCCAGCGGGGTCAAGAGGCAATGGGAAAAATCGCGGCGCTCTATCGCTATCCCGTCAAGGGCTTCAATGCACAGCCGCTGTCGGAAGTCGCAATTAAGGCGGAGGCCGGATTCCCGAAGGATCGATTTTACGCGTTCAGCCGGGGGGAGCTTCCGCCCGACCATTACGCCGAGGCGCGCCCGAAAACCGAGTTTCTGATGCTCTTGCGCGATGAGCGGCTGGCGGCGCTGGATGCAAAGTTTGAAGACGCCGGCGACGATCGTCTGTCGCTCTTCAGCGCGGGAGAGCTCCTCTTCGAAGGCTCTCTCACCGAAGCTCCCGACGTCGCGCGTCTCGAAGACTTCATCGCGGCCTATATGGCGCCCTTCACGCGCGAAAAAGCGCCGGCCAAGCCGAAATTGCTGCGGTTCCCGGGGCGCCAGTTCACCGATGTGGCCGGACGGGGCGATTCGATGATGCGCGCGGTGTCGCTCATCAATCTGAAGTCCGTCCGCGCGCTCGAAGAAGCGATCGGAGCGCCCCTCGATCCGCTGCGCTTTCGCGCCAACATCTATTTCGAAGGGGAGCGGGCCTTCGAGGAGTTCGACTGGATTGGCAAGACGGTCAGCATCGGCTCGGCCGCCGCCCTCGCCGCATTGCGCACCCAGCGCTGCGGCGCGACCAACGTCAATCCGGCGACGGCGGCGCGGGACGCCAATGTCCCCGGCGCGCTGGTTCGCGCCTTCAATCATCCGGACATGGGCATTTACGTCGAGATGAAAGAGAGCGGGAAGATCGCGGTCGGCGACGCTGTCGCTTGCGCGTAGTCGACGCGCCGCTTGCGGACCTCGACAGGCGAGCGGCGCATCTATCGTCCTGCGGAGCGTGCGCGTATGATCGCGGTCCCGCGGCGACATCCCGCATTTGACGGAGGGCGAACACATCCCGGACGCATCCCCGCACACGCGCTCAGACTCTTGGCCGGATCTTCCGTATGCGGCATGGCGCGGTACCTGCGAAACGCTTCACCTCATGACGCAGATCGTCGGCAAGATCAGGCTGGCTCGCACGCCCTGGCTCAATCATTCGTGGCACATCACGCTCTACGTCTCCCCGCGCGGGCTGACGACTTCGCCGATTCCAGACGCCGAACGCAGCTTCGAGATCGAGTTCGACTTCATCGAGCATCGGCTGCTCATTGAGACGAGCGATGGCCAAAGCTGGCGCATGCAACTTCGGCCCACGCCAATCGCGGATTTCTACGCGGCCGTCATCGAGGGTCTCGCTGGTTTGGGCATTGCAGTTGCGATCGACCAAACGCCCAATGAATTGCCTGATCCCATCCGCTTCAGCGAGGACCGGGTCCACGCCTCCTATGATGCCGAATATGCGCATCGGCACTGGAAGGCGCTGCTGCAGATCGATCGCGTGTTCAAATTGTTCCGCACCGGCTTCATCGGCAAGTGCAGTCCGGTTCATTTTTTCTGGGGCAGCTTCGATCTCGCCGTGACGCGGTTCTCCGGACGGCGCGCGCCGCTCCATCCGGGCGGCGTTCCGCATCTCTCCGACGCGGTCGTTCGCGAGGCCTATTCGCATGAGGTGAGTAGCGCGGGCTTCTGGCCGGGCGGCGGCGGGATCGACTATGCGGCCTTCTATTCCTACGCCTATCCGGCGCCGCGCGGTTTCGCATCAGTCGCCGTTCAGCCGACCGGCGCATTCTTCAGCGAGGCCTTGCAGGAATTCATTCTGCCCTATGACGCCGTGCGGACCGCGGATTCGCCCGACGCGGCGCTGCTCCAATTCCTGCAAAGCACCTATGACGCGGCGGCCGATCGCGCCGGATGGGATCGGGCGGCGCTTGAATGTGCGCTGGGACAAATCGATCGGCCGCGAGTCGTTTCCGCGCCAAGCTGAGGGCGGCGGCGCACAGCGCTTTGTCTGCAGCCGTTCGCGCGCAGGATGGGTGGGCGATGCGATCGCTCCTATATATCGATTGGAGCGCCGGCAGCCCGCCGCGCGGAATGGATTGGCATGATCAGCATTTTCGAATTGTTCAAGATCGGCATCGGGCCGTCCTCGTCGCACACCATCGGACCGATGAAGGCGGCGGACGCCTTCGTTCGCTCTCTGGTAGACGCTGGCTTTCTCGGCCGGACCGCACGTGTGCGCGTCGATCTTTATGGGTCGCTCGCCTGGACCGGCCGGGGCCATTCGACCGACAAGGCCGTGATCCTCGGGCTCGCGGGAGAGAAGCCCGAAACGGTCGATCCCGACCGCGCCGACGAGCTTGTCGCGGCGATCGAAAAGACCCACAGCCTGCCGCTCGGCGGCAAGGCTTCTGTCGCCTTCCACGCCGAATGCGATATCGTTCTCGATCGCATCACCAAGGCGCCGCATCATCCAAACACCCTGCGTTTCACAGCATTCGATGCGGCTGGCGAAACGCTGGCGGAAGAGCGCTGGTGCTCGATCGGCGGGGGGTTCATCCTGCGCGAGGCGGATCTCGCGCACCCGCCAGCTGAAGCGGTCAACGTTCCCTATCCATTCGCCAACTCCGCCGAACTGCTCGATGTAGGCGCCGCCACGGGCCACTCCATCGCCGAAATCGTCTACGCCAATGAATGCGCCCTGCGGCCGAAGGCGGAGGTCGAGCGCCATCTTTCCGCGATCATCGAGGCCATGATGGGCTGCATCGATCGCGGCCTTCGCTTCGATGGGGAGTTGCCGGGCGGCCTTCGCGTGCGCCGCCGCGCCAAGATGCTTCTCGCCCGCTTCGAGGCGGACAGGCTGAACAATGCGCGTCCGCCGCATGAGATCATGGACCGGCTCAGCCTCTTCGCCATCGCGGTCAACGAAGAGAACGCCGCCGGCGGGCGTGTCGTGACGGCTCCGACCAATGGCGCGGCCGGCGTCGCTCCCTCTGTGCTGCGCTACTACCGCGACTATTGTCCCGGCGCGTCGGACGCGGGGATGCGGACATTCCTGTTGACGGCGACCGCGGTCGGCGCGCTGTTCAAGATGAACGCGTCGATCTCCGGCGCCGAAGTCGGCTGTCAGGGCGAAGTCGGCGTCGCCTGCTCGATGGCCGCCGCCGGCCTCGCCGCCGCGCTTGGCGGCAGCAACGAGCAGATCGAAAACGCGGCCGAGATCGGCATGGAGCATCATCTCGGCATGACTTGCGATCCCATCGGCGGGCTCGTCCAGATCCCCTGCATCG
>DAITNE010000263.1:0-3618 GCA_036834765.1 Methylocella sp. | reverse complement strand
CTTGCGCGCCGGGGTCCTGCGGCGAGCCCGGTCCGGACGTCGCGCTCATCTTTTCGCCAGGACGGTTGCTTTCGCCGGGGCCGTCGACGCCGTCGAGACGATCGACGCGAATCGCCAAGACCTGTTCACGAGCCCGACCCGTCCAAAAGCACGACCCATTTCAAGATATTCATGACACGGCCGAAACGGATCAAGCGGCCGCGCCGCTGCTCGCCTCGCGCATTACAGGTAGGAGGTTGGACAGAGACCCGCCCGGTCTCGTTAGGGCTGCTTCCTTCCGGACCTGACCCGGTTGGCGAGTGGTGCGTCCACCGCCAACCTCCCATCTCCTATTTGAACCGCCGCCGCGATTTTCGCAACCTTTTTGGACGTGTCGCAGAATTCGATCCCCTTCAAAAAGGGACAGGCGGCTCCCTCCGAAGTCTCTCGGCCCTGTCCGGAAACGGGCGATTTGGCGCAAATGGCGGAAAGGCTTAAGCTGGCCGCTGTCCGGCTTCGGCCGCACGCACGCGCATTTCCGATGCTGCGATCAGATTTCCAAAGAATCGATCCAAGCATCGAAAAATCGCTCTAATTTTCTGCCTTATCGCATTTTCGCCGCGCGAACCGGCGAGTGAAATTTTGCCGGTCGCCTTCGCCCGCAGGGCCGCTACGAAAAGCGGCGGCCAAAAAAGCTCCGCTTCGCTCGAAAATGCTCTAATTCAAGGACTGACGATGCACGGCGGCGCAAAATTTCCACCACCCGATCTCGACGATCGCTCGGCGTGCGCGGGTTTCGCCGCCAATCGGCTGAACCGCATGGCGGTTCGCCGGCAGGACGTCGCCTATCTCGAAGCGTTGCGGCGTTCCGGAGAGACCCGCACGCTGGTGCTGTGCGACGGCATGCCGGTGGTCAAGCGCGCGGGCCATGGCTTCGACCCCTTCTTCACCTTGAGCGAGGCGGCCGAACTCGGCGCGATGCGCGAAACCGTCTTTCTAGGCGCCGACGAGCGCTCGGCGCTGTTTGCAAGCCTCATCGAAAGAGCCGAGGACGCGCCCGTCGAAGAGACGATCGCCTTCCTCGATCTCCGCCTGATCGCGACCCAGGGGCTGCTGCCGGCCGAAATCGTCGGCCCCCTCGGCGAGGCCAAGAGCCTCCTCACCTGGCATGCGCGGCACCGCTTCTGCGCCAATTGCGGCGCGCCGAGCCGGATGCTCGCCGGGGGCTGGCGGCGCGGCTGCGACGCCTGCGGCGCGCAGCATTTTCCGCGCACCGATCCGGTCGTCATCATGCTCGTCGTCGATGGCGACGACTGTCTTTTGGGCCGCGGCCCCGCCTTCGCCCCCAAAATGTATTCCTGCCTCGCCGGGTTCATGGAGCCGGGCGAAACTATCGAGGACGCTGTCCGCCGCGAAGTCGCCGAGGAGACTGGGGTCGGCGTCGGCCAGGTCGATTATCTCGCCTCCCAGCCCTGGCCTTTTCCGAGTTCGCTGATGATCGGCTGCGTCGCCGAGGCCCTCACTCGGGACTTGAGCCTCGACGACCGGGAGCTCGAAGACGCGCGCTGGTTCAGCCGCGAGGACGTGCGCCAGATGCTGGGCCGCACGCATCCAGCCGGCTTCACCAGCCCGTCGCGGGTCGCGATCGCCAATCTCATGATGACGGCCTGGGCGGGCGGAGAGGCCGGATGAGCGCGGCCCCAGCCGGTCAAGGGAGTAACGGCGCCCAAAGGGGTACAGGCGGCCACGGACGAAGGGCGCTGACCCTGTTCTCCGGCGGACAGGATTCGACGACCTGCCTCGCTTATGCGCTCGAGCGCTACGAGCATGTCGAAACGATCGGTTTCGATTATAACCAGAGGCATCGCATCGAGCTTGGCCAGCGCGCGATCATCCGCGATGCGCTGCTGCGCGATTTTCCGGCATGGCGCGAAAAGCTTGGCGAAGATCATCTCATCCGCATCGAGGCCCTTGCGGAAATCTCGACGACGGCGATGACCCATGACGTCGCGATCACGACCGACGCGCGCGGCCTGCCGAACACCTTCGTTCCCGGCCGCAATCTGATGTTCCTCACGCTCGCCGGCGCGCTCGCCTACCGGCGCGGCCTGACCCATATCGTCGCCGGCATGTGCGAGACGGATTTTTCGGGCTATCCCGACTGCCGCGACGACGCCGTCAAGGCGATGCAGCTCGCGCTGAACCTTGGCATGGATGCGCGTTTTTACGTCGAGACGCCGCTGATGCAGCTCGACAAGGCCGACACCTGGCGTCTTGCGGAGAAGATCGGCGGCAAGGCGCTGATTTCGATCATCAACGCGGACACCCATACCTGCTATCTCGGCGAGCGCGGCGTCCGGCACGAGTGGGGCTATGGCTGCGGTCATTGCCCGGCCTGCGAACTCCGGGCGAAAGGCTGGCGCGAATATGTGGCAGGGGGCGCCCCGGGCTGAACACGCGGGTCCGGCAAGAGCTTACGCGGCTTGCGCCAGGGCGGCGAGAATGCGCTCCCGCGCGCGTTCGGCGTCGGCGACGTGCTGGCGCTCCGGCGTGCCCTTGATGGTCGCGATGGCGCCGTCCAGCATGACGAGGGCTTCGTTGAGCATCTGGCGATTGCGCGTGCCGTTCCACAATAGACCCAGCGCATAAGCGAGATTGATCTTGATCTTGGCGGCGTCGACCGGCGCGCGCCCGTCGACTGTGGAAAGCGCGGCGCGATAGGCCGCGGCGGCCCTGCGCAGCAGATCATGGCCATAGGCTGGATTGTCGGCGGCTTCGCCTTCGCCGAGCGCCAAAAGGGCGTCGCCGAGATTGACGCTGGTTGCGGCGAATTCGGCCGGCGAGCCCTCGGGCGTCTGCGCTTCAAGCGCGGATTCGAAGGCCTCCACGGCTTGCCTCAGGTGGTCGCGGCCATATTTGCGCTCGGAAAACTCGTGCTCGGACAAGGCCTAGAGCGCATTGCCGAGATTATTCTGCATGCGCGCCCACTCCTGCGGCGCGACCTCCCGCCGCAATTCGCCGAGCGCCGCGCGATAGGCGCAGATCGCCTCGCGCAGCATCGCTTCGTCGCCGGTCCGCGCGCCCATGACCGCAAGGACGTCGCCGAGATTGCCCTGCGCCAGGGCGAAGAGATCGGGCGCTGCGCGCTTCATCCATTCGCGCAAGGCGGCGCGATAGGCGTCGGCGGCCGGCCGCAGGCGCTCGACGCCGTCCTCCATTTCAGCGAGCCGCTGCAGCGCTTCGCCGAGATCGGCTGCGTGCGCGCCCACTCGAACGGCGCCGCGTCATGAGTCCATTCCTCCAGCGCCAGCTGATAGGAGCTGACAGCCTCCTCGACGCGGCTCGCCTCGTTGTCATTGACGCCGGAGGCGAGCAGCGCGTCGGCGCGGTGAAATTGCGTCGCCGCCCAGGCGAATGGCGATTCGTTGCGCGACACGGCGTCGAGCGCGCGATCATAACTTTCGATCGCGCCGAGAAAGCTTTCGCCATGGCCTCTCTGCGCGCCATCGTCCGCCAGCGCACGCGCCTGCGCCATGCAAAACCGCCACTCCGCCCCGGCGCTGGTTCGCGGCTCGCCGACGCCGCGGACGAGGTGCGCGGCGGCGGCGTATTTGTCGGCCGCGGCGCGGTAGTCGAGAT
>DAITNE010000262.1:0-3627 GCA_036834765.1 Methylocella sp. | reverse complement strand
GGTGCAGTCGGCGATGCGGCTCGGCGCCGAGGCGATGATCGCCGCGCTCGCGATCGGCGGCGCGCTTGGGATCGTCGGCGCGGCGGCGAGGCCGGGTTGGCGCGCGAATCTTGGGGGCTTCGCCGTCGATGTCGCGGCGTTCATCGGCGTTCTCCTGCCGCCCTTCGTCATTGCGCCGCTGCTGCAGCTTTTCTTCGGCCTGACCCTTCACGCCCTGCCGGTCGGCGGCTGGAACGAAGGCGCGTGGAAAAATCAGATCCTGCCCGCGGCGACCCTCGCCCTGCCGCAGATCGCCATCATTGCGCGGCTGATGCAGGCGTCGCTGCGCGACGCGCTGAAGGAGCCGCATATGCGGACGTTGCGCGCTTTCGGATTGCCCCCGTCGCGCATCACCGCGCATGCGATCCGCGCGGCGATCCTGCCAGTCGTCTCCTATCTCGGCCTCGCCGCCGCCAATGTGCTGACCGGCTCTGTCGTCGTCGAGACGATCTTCGGCATTCCGGGAATGGGCCGCTACTTCGTCGATGGCGCATTGGGCCGCGATTATACGCTCGTCATGGGAACGGTCGTGGTCGTCGCGGCGCTCGTCATCTTCTTCAATCTTCTCGTTGATCTGACCTACGCCTGGCTCGATCCCCGGATTGCGGACGCCGAGGGTCGATGAGCGACGCGCTGGCGAGCCTTTATCCCGGCCCCGGCGCCTCGAAGCGCATTCCGATAAGCCTTGCGCTTCTCGCGCTGATCGCCTTCGCCTGCATCATTGGCCCCATCGTCTCGCCGCATCCTTATGATCGCGTCTATCCGGATTATGTTTTCGCCGACCCTTCGCTGGCGCCGCATCCGACCGCAGACGAGGCGAGGGGCGCGATCGAGGACATCGCCCGGCAGATGGGCGCCGGCATTGCCTCGCTGCGACAGGATCGCCATGGGCTGAATGTCACGCTGACTAGCGAGCGGTCAATCGATGGGCGGGATTTGCGCGTTTTCGAGCGCTCGGATGTTTTCGCCGCACCCCGCGTCGGAGCGAGGGAGGGTGACGGGCGACGGTTGACGCTCGATATCCCGCTGCAAAGGAATCTTTTCCTGTTCGGGACCGACGCCAACGGGCGCGACCTCCTGACGCGAACGTTGATCGCGGGCCGCGTCTCGCTCGCCGTCGGGCTGCTCGCCTCCTTCGTCGCGCTTATCGTCGGCGTCGCCTATGGCGCGGTCGCCGGCTTCGCGGGCGGCGGCGTCGACGCCGTGATGATGCGCATCGTCGAGATCCTCTACGCGCTTCCCTTCATTTTCTTCGTCATCGTCCTCGTGATGGTCTTCGGCCGCAATTTCGCGCTGATTTTCGTCGCTATCGGCGCGGTCGAATGGCTTGATATGGCGCGTCTCGCGCGGGGGCAAACGCTGAGCCTGAAACAGAGGGAGTATGTCGTCGCCGCGCGCGCGCTGGGCGTCGCCCCGGCGGCGATCATCTGGCGCCATATCCTTCCCAATGCGAGCGGCCCGATCATCGCCTTTTTGACGCTGCTCGCGCCGCGCGCGATTCTGCTCGAAAGCTTCATCTCCTTTCTTGGGCTCGGCGTCGAGGAGCCGCTGTCGAGCTGGGGCGTGCTGATCGCCGACGGCGCCCGCAACATCCAGGGCGCGATCCATCTGCTCATCGTCCCGGCGGCGTTTCTTGGCGCGACGCTCGCCGCGTTGCAGAGTCTCGGACAGGGGCTTCAGCAAAGCTTCGCGGAAGGGTTCGGCGGCCGGCTCCAAATCAACCGGCTCCACCGGAGTGAACGCTCCGCCGCGCCATGAAGGTCAGACGCGTCGTCGAGCAGGTCGCCCCGGCGAGATTTTAAAAAAATCTGCGTCACATATATACGGTATCGCTCAAAAAGGCGGCGTTCCCCAGATGGGGTAGGGTGATGGCGAGAAAATTGCCTTAAGGCCAGGGCGCTCGCGGATCACGCCGATTGGCCGGTCGTCAACACGAATTGAAGGTGAGACATGATTTTTGACGGCGACGCCATCAAGGTTGCAGATCTAGGCGAGGGACTGGTCGAGCTTCGCTTCGAGCGAAAGGCTGAATCCGTCAACAAGCTCGATCGCCTGGCCTTCGGCGAGTTGCGCAGCGCGCTCGAAGCCGTCGCGAAGGCGCCGGGCGTCAAGGGCGTCCTCGTCACAAGCGCCAGGGACGTCTTCATCGTCGGCGCGGATATTTTCGAATTCGTCGATGTGTTCCGCCAGGAGCCGGAAGACGTCGTCGCTTTCGTCGCGGGGAATGCCGCGATCATTACAGCGCTCGGCGATCTGCCGGCGCCGACGGTCGCCGCCATCAACGGCCTCGCGCTCGGCGGCGGCTTCGAAGTCGCGCTCGCGGCGGATTACCGCGTCATCTCGTCGGCCGCGAAAGTCGGCTTTCCGGAGGTCACGCTCGGCATCTTCCCCGGCTACGGCGGCACGGTGCGCCTGCCGCGCCTGATCGGCCTCGCCGAGGGCGCGCAATGGATCATTTCCGGTGCCCAGCAGACGGCGACGACGGCGCTGGAGCAAGGCGCGGTCGATGCGGTCGCGGCGCCCGAAGGGCTGCGCGAGGCGGCGCTGTCGCTGCTGCGCCACGCGATCGCCAGCCCTGCCGAATGGCGGGGGCGGCGGGCTCGCGCGCGGCAAAGCGTTGGTCTTGGGGAACAGAACGCCGCCGACTTGCTGAAAAGCGCCAGGGCGAGCGCGGCGAAGGCCCTGCCGCATTACCCCGCCGCCCATGACGCGGTCGACTTGCTTGAGGCCGCCGCGGCGCTCGATCGCGACGCCGCGATCGCCCTCGAGGCGCAGCAATTCGCGAAGACCGCGGCCTCGCAAGCCGCTGGCTCGCTGGTCGCCATTTTCGTCAATGAGCAGGCGCTGAAGAAAATCGGCAAGCAATACGCTAAAACCGCAGCGCCGGTGCGCCAGGCCGCCGTCATAGGCGCAGGCGTCATGGGCGCCGGCATCGCCTATCAGAGCGCGCTGCGCGGCGTTCCCGCCATCCTCAAGGATGTGTCGGAGACGGCGGTGGAAGGCGGCCTCGCCGAGGCGCGAAAGCTGCTCGCCACGGGCGTCGAACAGGGCCGGCTGAAGCAGCAAAAGGCCGACGCGGTTCTCGCCGCGATCGCGCCGCAGCTCAATTTTGAAGGCTTCGACAAGGTCGATGTCGTCATCGAGGCCATCGTCGAAAATCTCGCCGTCAAGACGAAAGTGTTCCGCGAGATCGAGGGCCTGACGCGCCCTGACGCGATCCTCGCCTCGAACACCTCCTCGCTGCGCATCGCCGATCTGGCCGACGGGCTGACCCGCCCTCAGAACTTCATCGGGATGCATTTCTTCAATCCCGTGCCGCGCATGGCGCTTGTCGAGGTCGTGCGCGGCCCGAAGACTTTGGAAAGCACGGTGGCGACTATTGTTGGCTACGCCAGCGCCATGGGCAAAACGCCGGTCGTCGTCGGCGACTGCCCCGGCTTCGTCGTCAACCGCGTGCTGACGCTCTATCTCATCGCCTTCCTGCAGCTCGTGCGCGACGGCGTCGATTTCCACGCCATCGACAGGGTGATGGAGAGCTTCGGCTGGCCGATGGGACCGGCCTATCTCATCGATGTCATCGGCATGGAT
>DAITNE010000261.1:0-3661 GCA_036834765.1 Methylocella sp. | reverse complement strand
CGAGCGACGCAAGGCAGAAGTCAACCATCTGATCCAGCGTCGGCTCCGGATCTTCAGCGCATTCGACCATCAGGCGCGGATGCCAGAATCGCATGCTGGCGCTGCGCACGAGAATCGCCGTGAGCTCGCAATCGCCGACGGCGAACTCCCCATCGCGGTCGCCTTGAGAAATGATCTCGCACAGCAGCTTCGTTATTTTTTCGATGTGGTCATGCGCGATCGGCCAGTTCTCGCTGAACGCCGTCTCAAGCAAATCATGCAGTTTGCGATTGGAGCGAAAGCGATCGTCGTTCGCCTTTTCAACGGCGGCCAGAAATGCGCGCAATTTCTCGCCGGCCGGCCGCGGCTGTTTCACGATCTCCTCGCCGGCGGCCTCTATCGCACGAAGCAGGCGACGTCCCACCGCTTCGTTGATCTCGGCCTTGGCGGAGAAAAACCGGTAAACATTGGCGGGCGACATGCGCAATTCGCGGGCGAGATCGGCGACAGTGGTTTTTTCAAAACCGATTTCGGCGAATAAGCGCTCCGCAACCGCGAGGATGCTGAGACGCGTGCTGTGTTCTTTGGATTCCGGTGCGTCTTTCATTGCAGTGCACACATGAGATGACAAGCTCCACGGCCAATCGCAATTGATTGTGTCTTATCATCAGGGAACTGTCACAATCTGGCGTTTGCGGAATGTGCGCTGGCGCACATTTGCTCATCTGGCGCCCATCGTCCGCAATAAACGGCGGCCAGCCGCCGCGCCTTTTCAAATTGTTGAGACGCAAGACTCCGGTGCCCCGCCGCCCCGCGCGATCCAGTCGAGCGCGCCGCGGCCGGCCGCCGCGCCGGTCGCAAAGGAGGCCTGCAGCAGGGAGCCGCCGGTCGGCGCCTCCCAGTCGAGCATCTCGCCCGCGACGAAGACGCCGGGCCTGCGCGTCAGCATGAACGTCGCGTCGATCTCGTCGAACACGACTCCGCCCGCGGTCGAGATCGCACGGGCGAGCGGGGAGACCCCGGTCAGACGAACAGGCGCCGCGTTGACGAGGTCCGCGAGTTCAGCCGCCGTCATCTGCGCTATGGGCTGCGACGAATTTTTCGCGCACTCCTGCAAAAGCCCGATCGCGGCGGGCGAGAGCTTGAGCGACTTGCGGGCGAAGGTCGAGAAGGACTGCTTCGGGTCCCGCGCCTCGATGCGCTGCGCCAGCTCCTCCTGCGTGAGGTCCGGACGCAGCGCCACGCGGAGGATCGCCTCGCCGGACGCCGCGATGGCCTCGCGCAGCGGCGCCGACAAAGCGTAGAGCGCGCCGCCTTCGAGCCCGGCGAGGGTGATGATCGCCTCGCCGCGCACGGTCTCCCCGCCAAACGACAATGCGATTCCCTTCAGCGGCTCGCCCTCGAACAGCTCGCTGAAATGATCGGACCAGCTTGTGTGAAAACCGCAATTGGCCGGGCGCAGCGGCGCGGTGGCGATGGCCGCGCGGGACATCGCTGCGACCCACGCGCCATCGGCGCCAAGATGCGGCCAGCTCGCCCCGCCGAGGGCGAGGACCGTCGCCTGGGCCGAAACCTCGACCTCGCCGCCGGGACCAAGGATGATTGGCGCGCCGTCCTCGCGCCAGCCGCGCCATTCGTGATGGGGCTTGAAGACGACGCCGAGGGCGGCGAGACGCTTAAGCCACGCGCGCAGCAGCGGCGAGGCCTTGAACGCGGCGGGAAAGACGCGCCCACTGGAGCCGATGAAGGTCGGCTCGCCAAGGCTCTCGCACCAGGCGCGCAGCGCTTTCGGCGAAAAGCGCTCAAGCGCCTCGCGCAGGCGCGCGCGGGCCGTGCCGTAGCGCGTGAGGAGGATTTCGAAATCCTCGGAGTGGGTGATGTTAAGGCCGCCGCGTCCGGCGATGAGGAATTTGCGCCCCGGCGTCTTCATCCGGTCGAAAATTGTGACGCGGACGCCCGCCGCGGCGATGACCTCGGCCGCCATCAGGCCAGCCGGCCCGGCCCCGATGACGATCGCCTGCGCGGGGGCTGGCACGGGCTCGCCCGCCTCAGTCCGGCGGCGCCGCGCCGCGCTGGCGCAGAACGTCCCGCAGCGCGCCGCGCAGCCCGTGCAGCTGATCGATCAGGTGCAGGATGACGCCGACGGCTTCGTCATTGGCGCCGATGTCGGCCTTGAGATCGCGGATGAGCTGCGCGCGCGCGACATCGGCGTCGGAGAACTCCTCGCCGCCGGCCTCGCGGCGCGGGATCAGCCACTCCTCCCCGATCCAGGTTTCGAGGACATGGGTCTCGATGTGGGCGCGGATCAGGAATTGCTGGCGATCGACCATTTCAACCCTCCATCCCGGCGCGCGGGTTCTGCGTCTTGCCCGCGGCCCAATTCTTCACGAACGCTTCAAGTTCCGGATCGCTCATGCTCGGCAGCATGACTTTCAAGGTGACGTATTCATCGCCCCGGCTTCCGTCCGGGCGCACGGCCCCCTTGCCCTTGAGGCGAAGCCTCGTGCCGGAATTGGCGGCCTTCGGCACGCGCATGCTGACCGCGCCGGTGGGGGTTGGAACCTTGATCTCGCCGCCGAGGACGGCCTCGGCGAGGCTGACAGGCAAGGTGAGGTGAATGTCCTCGCCCTCGCGCGTGAAGAAGCGGTGCGGCTGCACTTCGAGTTCGACGAGACCGTCGCCGGGCTCGCCGCCGCCGGCGCCGGGCTCCCCTTTGCCTTTCAGCCTCAGAATCTGTCCGTCCCGCGCGCCGGCCGGAATGGCGACGTCGATCGTCGAGCCGTCCGGCAGCCCGACCCGCGCGGTGCCGCCATTGACCGCGGTGAGGAAATCGACCGGCAAATGATAGCGGATGTCGCGGCCGGGGGCTGGCCCGCGCTGGCGGGCGCCGCGGAACAGGCTCGACAATATGTCGTCGTCCATGAGGTCCGCATAGGCTGAATCGTTGGCGTAAGGGTTGGCCCCGGCACCGGCGCCACCCCCCGCGTAGCGGCGGTAGAATTGCTGGGGCGGGCGCTCCGCCCCCGAGGCGTCGATCTCGCCGGCGTCGAAGCGTCTGCGCTTCTCGGGATCGCTGAGGAGATCATTGGCGGAGGCCACCTCCTTGAACTGCTCCTCGGCGGCCGCGTTGCCGGGATTGAGGTCCGGGTGCAGCTTTTTGGCGAGCTTGCGATAGGCTTTCTGAATTTGGTCGGCGGTTGCGCTGCGTGGAACGCCCAGCACCTCATAAGGATCTCTGCTCAATGCTCGCCCCCGAAGCTTCCCCGCCGGCGCGAGTTTAAGGACGCCGGCGCGGCAAGCTTACATCATCAAAGCTCGGCCTTGTCGATCAGGAGAATCGCGGCGCGAATCCGGTCCGCCGCGGGAAGCGCCGCGCGGCTTGCAAGACCGGATTGCCAGGGCGGCTCGCTTGACACAAATGCGCCGCGTGCCTATGCCACGCCTCGTTGCGCGACGTTTTGCGTCACGCGGGGCGGAGTAGCTCAGCCGGCTAGAGCAGAGGAATCATAATCCTTGTGTCGGGGGTTCGAGTCCCTCCTCCGCTACCACGTAAAATCAAATAGTTAGCGCAGATAAGCCGCCTCGTGGGCGGCTTTTTCATGTCGCATATGTTGCAAGTGATTACCATTGATTCCACTTGAGTTTCGTCTTGTCGCGGCAACTCCGTGCGACATGATTGCGA
>DAITNE010000260.1:2410-3675 GCA_036834765.1 Methylocella sp. | reverse complement strand
TCAAAGAACGTGCCGTTGAAGGTTTTCTTGAGGCTGGTGCCGTCGACGTCGCCTTCGAGGCCGATGACGAACTGGCTCAGCTGCAGATTATAGCCGACATGCGCGCCGCCGATGACGCCGTCGACGTTGTTGCCGAGGGCGGCGAAGTCGCCAAGCTCATCGCTGAAGTTGAAGTTGCTCTGGCCCCAGGCGTAGCCGACCTGGCCGCCGATATAGACGCCGGTCCAGGTGAAGATGGGGGCCGGCAAAACATAGACCGGCGGCGGCGCGCGGGAGGGAAGATCCGCCGCGAGGGTGCCCGTCGTAAGCGCGAGGACCGCCGCCGAGGATAGCAAGAAATTGCGAATCATGGCGAATCCCCTCTTGAGGCCCTATTGCGATATTAGTGCCGGCATTCACTTTAGCGATCAATACCTCCGTGCGTCCGCGCTATTCATTAAGATAACTTGTTCAACAACGCATCAATTTGCTTGTTCAATCTGCATCCGTCAGGGCGCGGCCTGCAACAGCCCTACGGTCCCGCTTCACAACCCTTTGAGGCGTCAAAACGCCCGTCGCGGCGATTGCGCCGGCGCGTTATGATCCAAGTCGCCAAATGAGATTTGCCATCAAGGACGACACGCTTTTTTATTGCGGCCTGCGAGCGCGGCTTCGCAGCTTGCCGAACGCGGCAGGACGATCCACCCCGGACCCCACAGCATGACGCGAAGCTTCTCCAATCAGACATTCCGCTTCGCGCCCTCCTCGAACGGTTTTCTGCATCTCGGCCACGCCTATTCCGCCCTGCTCAATTTCGATATGGCGCGGGCGACCGGCGGGCGCATGCTGCTGCGCATCGAGGACATCGACCTCGACCGCTGCCGGCCTGAATTCGAGCAGGCGATTTACGAAGACCTCGACTGGCTCGGGATCAGCTGGGAGGTTCCGGTCCGCCGCCAGTCGCAGCATTTCGACGTCTACGCCGCCGCGCTCGACCGGCTGCGCGCGGACAAACTCATCTATCCCTGCTTTTGTTCGCGCGGCGAGATCATGGCGAGCGTCGCCGGCAAGCCCGACTGGCCGCGCGATCCCGACGGCTCGCCGCTTTACCCTGGTCTCTGCAAGCATCTCTCCGAAGCCGAACGGAAGCGACGCCTCGCCAGCGGGCGCCCCGCGGCGCAGCGGATCGACATGGCGGCGGCCTTGAAGGCGGTCGGGTACCCGCTTGGCTGGCGCGAAGCGCGCGGGGCTGGCAGGGCGGCGGACCGTCCCGAAGCCCCCGAAGG
>DAITNE010000260.1:0-2400 GCA_036834765.1 Methylocella sp. | reverse complement strand
GCGACATGACGGCCAACCCCGGGCTCTGGGGCGACGCCGTGCTGGCGCGCAAGGATATCCAGACGAGCTATCATATCGCCGTCGTGCTCGACGACGCGCTGCAGGGCGTCAGCGACGTGGTGCGCGGCGAAGATCTGTTCATGGCGACGCATCTTCACCGCCTGCTGCAGGCGCTGCTCGATCTCCCCGCGCCGAGCTACCATCATCATGGGCTGCTGCGCGACGCCTCGGGGCAGAAACTATCGAAGAGTCTTCGCGCGAAATCCTTGCGCGCGTTGCGGCAGGAAGGGCTTTCCCCGGGCACCGCGCGCAACATGCTGGGAAGCGAATCGATCGCCCTCTGCCGCATCGCGCTGTGAAGCGTTTGCGAGCGAGGCGCGCGCCTCGCTTCCCGCGCCGGTTCACGTGAAAAAACTGCCCCATTTAAGGCGAAATAAAAAATCTCCGCGTAGATTTTGACCCAAAACGGACGCTTTTGCTTTCTAGCCTGTGCGCCAAATGCAACTATGGGTGCTGATATGAGAACTTCTGCCGTTGTGCTCGCTTTTCTGGCGGCGGCCGCTCCTTGCGCATTGATTTCCGGCGCAGTCGTTTCGGGCGCCAACGCCGACCCCGCCGCCCCCGCCGCCCCTGCTCCCGCCGCCTCTGCCGCGCCCGCCCATGCGGCCGCCGCGCCGGCCCACGCCGCAGCCGCGCACGCCGCGGCCGCTGCGCCCGTCAAAGTTCACCAGACCTTCGACATCGTTCGCAAGGACGACAAGATCGGCGCCAATGTCGTCGAAATCGATCGCCAGGGCGATGCGGTGACGGTCAAGAATAAGACCGACATCTCCGTCAAGCTGATGTATGTCCAAGTCTATTATCGCGAGCACGTCGCCAGCGAGACCTGGAAAGGCGGCCAGCTCGCCGCCTTCAAATCGGAAACCGACGACAACGGCACGAAACACGAGGTCGAAGTCGCGCCCGGGGCCTCCCCCGACAAGGTCGCCCTCATCGTCGACGGCAAGAAAACCGAGGAGCCGAAGTCGATCGCCCCGGCGAGCCTCTGGAGCCGCGAACTCGTGACCCGCACCGAACTGTTCGACCCGGCGGATGGCAAGCGCATGACGGTCAAGGTCTCGGATCTCGGCGACGAAACCCTCACCATCCAGGGCGTCCCGCATCAGACCCGGCATTTCCGGCTCTCCGCCAAGGCGCCGGCCGACTTCGACCGCGATCTCTGGTTCGAGGGCGACGCGCTGGTCCGCATGAAGATGCTCGGCTCAGACCATTCGCTGATCGTGTCGGATCTGGTCAAGCAATCGAACGGAACCTGATCGGGCGGCCTCCGATCCGGCGAGTCTGCTGATCGCGAGCCTTCGCGCGTAGAGCGCGCGAGGCTGTCGTTTGAGAGCGCTTTCCGAGAGTCGGAAGGCGCTCTAATTTTTTGTTCCGCCTCATTTTTTCGACGCGGAGCCAAGGTCCGCTTCGCGAGGAAGCCCTATTTCGCGTGCTGATCGGCGACGACGTGCTGCTGATCGGCGACGACCTGCTCGGCCGTCGGCGCCTGCGCCAGCAGCCCGTCGATGCGCTCGCGTTCGTGCTTGAAGGCGGCCAGCAAGCGGCTGTCCAGCTCGCGGGTGCGCGGCAGCTTGACCTTCATCGGGTCGACGAAATGGCCGTTGACCAGGACTTCGTAGTGAAGATGCGGGCCGGTCGCGAGGCCGGTCTGGCCGAGGTAGCCGATCACCTGGCCCTGGCGAACCCGTGCGCCCTCGGTCGCGCCGCGGGCGAAGCCCGACATGTGATTATAGGTGGTGACGTAGCCGTTGGCGTGCTCGATCTCGATGCGCCGGCCATAGCCCGAGTCCCAGCCCGCCTTGATGATCACGCCATTGCCCGCGGCGAAAATCGGCGTGCCAATCGGAGCCCCCCAGTCGACCCCGGTGTGCGGCCGCGTATAGCCGAGAATGGGATGGAACCTTAAGCCGTATCCGGAGGTGAATTTGGCGTTGATGATCGGCGTTCGCACCAGGAACTTGCGCGACGAGCGGCCGTCCTGATCGTAGTAGTCGAGCAGGCCGTCGTCGGGGGTCTGGAACCGGTAATAGTGGTAGGTCTCGCCGCGCGCCGTAATGGTGGCGTAGAGCAGTTCGTCGTGGCCGTCCCCCTCGTCGGTTTCGTCGTAGAAGGCGGCGAAGGAATCGCCGCCGGCGACGGCGCGCTGGAAATCGACGTCATTGGCGAAGATGCGCACGAGATCGTCGATGATCGGTCGCGGAATCTGCTGTTTCAGGGCCGTCTCGTAGAGCGAATCGTAAAGCCGCATGCCGTCTTCGTCGTCGCCCTCGTCCGCCGCCGCCTGCTTGGCCGGGTGCGCGGGCGCCACCACGCGCACGTAATTGCCGTGGTCGTCGATGG
>DAITNE010000259.1:0-3676 GCA_036834765.1 Methylocella sp. | reverse complement strand
CGACGCGTTGCTGGCGGCGCGGTCGAAGTAGGTCGTTAGAGGCGGCGCGCTCGCGCCGAAACAAGGCATACGCGCTCTCCCTCCCGGGGCGCGTATGCCAGCCCCCCAAAGAAAGTTCCGAAGGAAGCATGAAGATGTCCGACGCACCTGCATCAATCGATCTCGATTTCTCCCTGAAAGGCAAGCGCGCGCTCGTCACAGGCGGCGCGTCCGGCATTGGCGCAGCGATCTGCAGCGCCTTCGCCGCCAAGGGGGCGCGGGTCGCCGTCGTCGACCTCAACGCCGCGGCCGCCGAGGCCAAAGCGAAGGCGATCGGCGGCGGCGCGATGGCGTTCGCCTGCGACGTCTCCGACCAGGCCGCAGTGCAGCAGACGGTCGACGGCGCTCTGGCGGCCTTTGGCGGCCTCGACATCCTGGTCAACAGCGCCGGCGTCGTATTTCTCGCACCCGCCGACAAGTTGCCGCTCGCCGATTGGGACAAGACGATCGCGGTCAACCTGAAGGGCACCTTCCTCATGTCGCAGACGGTCGGCAAGGCGATGATCGCCGCCGGCCGCGGCGGCAAGATCGTCAACCTCGCTTCGCAAGCGGGCACGGTCGCCATCGACGAGCATGTCGCCTATTGCGCGTCGAAATTCGGCGTTATTGGGCTGAGCAAGGTGCTCGCGGCCGAGTGGGGCAAGCACCGCATCTGCGTCAATACGATTTCGCCGACCGTCGTGCTGACCGAGCTCGGCAAGAAGGCGTGGGACAATCCGAAAGGCGAGGCGCTGAAACTGCGCATCCCGGCCGGTCGTTTTGCGCTTCCGGAGGAGATCGCCGCCGCAGCGGTGTTCCTGGCCTCCAGCGGAGCTGACATGATCACGGGAGCGGATTTGCTCATCGACGGCGGCTACACGATCATTTGAACCAACACGTCGGACGGGGACGGGCTAAGGGGAGTTCCTCGCAATGCAAAGATTCATCAACGATCCGGACTTTGTCGTCGACGACACGGTGCGCGGTTTCATCAAGGCGCATGGCGATCTGGTCAAGCTCACGGACAACCCGAAAGTGGTCGCGTTCGCCCAAGCGCCGATTCGCGGCAAGGGCGGCGTGATCACCGGCGGCGGGTCGGGGCACGAGCCGGCGTTCATCGGCTACGTCGGCCGCAATATGCTCGACGCGGTTGCGGTGGGGGAGATCTTTTCCTCGCCGACCGCCAAGAGCTTTCATGACGCGATGAAGATCGCTGATGGCGGCCGCGGCGTGGTTTGCCTCTACGGCAATTACGCCGGCGACAACATGAACGTCAAAATGGCGGTGAAGCTCGCCGCGAAGGAAGGGTTGGAAGTTCTCACCGTCGTCGCCAACGACGACGTCTGCTCCGCGCCGCCAAGCCAGCGCGAAAAGCGGCGAGGCGTCGCCGGCGAGATCCTGATGTGGAAGTGCGGCGCGGCCAAGGCTTCGCTCGGCGGCAGCGCGAAGGAAGTGCAGGCGGGGGCGCAGAAGGCGATCGACAACTGCCGGTCGATCGGCGTCGGTCTCGGGCCTTGCACGCTGCCGGCGGTCGGTCATCCCAACTTCACCATCGAGGCGGGCAAGATGGAGGTCGGCATCGGCCACCACGGCGAGCCGGGGACCCATGTCGAGCCGTTGAAGACAGCGGCGGAAGTCGCGCGCGACATGGTCAAAGTCGTTCTCGACGACCACAACTTGCCAAGCGGAACCGAGGTCGCCGTTCTGATTTCGGGTCTGGGCGCCACGCCGACCAACGAACTTTACATCCTCAACGACACGATCGATGCGGAAATTCGCGCCCGCGGCCTCAAGGTTGCGCGCGCCTATGTCGGCAATTTCTTTACCTCGCTGGAAATGGTCGGCGTGACGCTGACGATCATGGCGCTGGATGAAGAACTCAAGCAGTTGCTCGCCGTCGAGGTGGCGTGCCCTGCGCCATTGTGAAGGGTAACGCGATGCAAGGCTTCTCCAACGCCGACAGCGGCGACATCGTTTCGGCGATCGCGCGGCGCATCGTCGAGAACCGAGCCTACTTGAGCGACATCGACGGTCTGATCGGCGACGGCGATCACGGCGTCAACATGGCCAAGGGCTTCTCTCTCGCGGCGGAACGGCTGCGCGGCGAAGCGCGGCCGTTGTCGACCTCGTTGGCGACGCTCGGCGAGGTCCTGATGACGGAAATCGGCGGCTCGATGGGCCCGTTGTACGGCGTGATGTTTTCCGGTTTCGCCGACGCTTTGGACGGCGTCGAGGAGATCGATGCGCCGGCGTTCGAGCGGATGCTGCGCAGCGGCCTGGACGAAGTCCAGTCGATTGGCGACGCCAAGGTTGGCGACAAGACGCTGATCGACGCTTTCGCCCCGGCGCTTCAGGCGTTTTCCGCGGCCACGGCGAAGGGCGAAAGTTTTCCCGTGGCGCTCGACGCGCTGGTCGTCGCGGCTGAAAAGGGACGGGACAGTACGGTTGACCTTGTCGCCAAGATCGGCCGGGCTGCCCGCCTGGGCGAGCGTTCGCGCGGCGTGCTCGATCCTGGCGCGACGTCGTGCGCGATCATTCTGCGAACATTGGCTGAGGGCGCGACGTCGAAGCTGGCGGGGGTTCCCTAACGAGCAGCGATCCGTTGGCTTCAATCGCGGCTCACGCCTCGCGGCGGCGACGATGTCGCGCTTGCGAATACAACTCGAGGTGCAGAAATGAAGATCGCTCTTGGCGCAGACAGCGTCGGAAAATCCCTGCTCGACGTCATCGTCGCCCATCTGTCCCAGCGGCCCGAACTGACGGTCGTCGACTTGAGCGGGCCCCATTTCTATGCGGAAGTCGCGGAGAAGGTGGGTAGAGCGGTGATCGCCGGCGAATACGACCGCGGGATCCTGTTTTGTGGGACCGGGATCGGCGTTTCGATCTCGGCCAACAAGGTGCCGGGCATCCGCGCCGCCCTGACTCACGACGCCTATTCGGCCGAGCGGGCGGCGAAATCCAATAATGCACACATCATTACCATGGGGTCGCGCGTCATCGGCCCCGAACTGGCCAAGGTCGTCGTCGACACGTGGCTGCGGTGCGCGTTCGATCCGGCGGGTCCGTCGGCGGCGAACGTCGCGGCCATAGACCAACTCGACGCCCGCACCCGAACCGGCTGAAGCGGGCGCGCGGCGCCGGACGTCGGATGCTGCGCCGAAATTGGGGCGTGATCGGCTACCGTAGCGGGCCCGCCAGGCTCGAATGTGATGATCGCGCTCGACAGCCGCGAGCCCGACGCTCTATCCTTAGGCGGCGCTGGCCTTGCTCAGCCGCCTCGGGAGGGTGTTTTCGGTGACAGTCGGCGTTGGCGAGATTCGCCCCACGCGATCTGACTCTGCGCCGTCCGAGGCTGTCGGCGTGACGCCGCTGCGTTTTGGCGACGACCCCTATGTCTGGGCAAGCTGGCTCTATTACCAAGAAGGCATGACGCAGAACGATATCGCCCAGACCATGGGAATATCGCGCGCGACCGTCATCGCGTACCTCAACGAGGCCCGCGAACGCGGGATCGTCAACATTTCGATCGAACCGGCGCGGCTGTCCTCCCTGACGCTCGCCCAGATGTTGAAGAGCCATTTCAGCCTGCGCGACTGCTTCGTCATTCCGAACAACGACGACGAGCGCTCCGTCGTCGATCGGCTCGGCGTGGCGGGCG
>DAITNE010000258.1:0-3694 GCA_036834765.1 Methylocella sp. | reverse complement strand
CGCGAGTTTTGAGGCCGCGCTGTCGACCGCCTTCGAGGGCTTCGGCGTCAGGCCGCGCTCCCTGATCGCCTGCGCCGCCGGCCCGGTTTCCGGGCGCAGCGTGAAGCTCACCAATGCGGCCTGGTCGATCGACGGCGCCGAAGTCGCGGCTGAACTCAAGCTGGATCAGGGCCTCCTTCTCAATGATTTCGAGGCGCAGGCGCTGACCCTGCCGGTGCTGGAGCCCGGCTGGACGACGCCGATCGGCTCGCCGCTGGAGCCTCAGCGCGGTGTAAAGCTCGTCATCGGCGTCGGCACCGGGCTTGGCGCGGCGGCTCTCGTCGAGGCGGAGGGCCGCCATCTCGCCCTGGCGAGCGAAGCCGGGCACGTGGATTTCGCGCCAGTCGGCTCGGTCGAGGCCGCGATCTGGCCCCATATCGACATATCGGCTCATGGCCGCGTCAGCGCCGAGACCATTTTGTCGGGCCAGGGCCTCGTTCGGCTGCATCAGGCCTGCTGCGCGGCGGCGGGGGCGGCGCCGCCCGCGCTCGATGAAGTCGCGCTGGTCGAGCAGGGGCTGGCGCGGCTGGACGGCCCCGAGGCGCGCACGCTCCGCCTGATCTGGATGCTCGCCGCGCGCTACGCCGGCGATTTCGCGCTCAATCTACTCGCCACGGGCGGCGTCACCTTCTCGGGCGGAATTTTGCCGCGCCTCACGGCTTTCCTCGATCCGGCGACATTTCGCGCGCGCTTCGAGGATAAAGCTCCCTTCGGCGAGATGATGCGGCGCATCCCGACCCGACTCATCATCGCCAATGACGTAGTCCTGTCCGGCATGGCGGCGATCGCCGCCAGGCCTCGCAATTACATCATCGACTATGATTTGCGGGCTTGGCGCTAAAATGGGCGCCTAGCCGGAGCGGAGGGCTCAGGCCGCATGGGATGCGGGTTCCTCGCTCAAAACCGAATAAAGCGCGTTGACGTCGCGCGCGGCGCGAAGCTTCGCGGTCGTAACGGGATCGCGCAGCATGCGAGCGAGCCGTGCAAGGGCTTTGAGATGATCGGCGCCCGCCGACTCCGGCGCGACCAGCAGAAAAATGAGATCGACTGGCGCGCCATCGAGCGATTCGAAATCGATCGGCCGGGGAACCCGGGCGAAAATCCCGAACATGGTCTTCGCGCGAGCGAGCTTGGCGTGCGGAATGGCGATGCCGTCCCCCGTGCCGGTCGACCCCAGTCGCTCGCGCTGAACAAGGGCATCGAGGATTTCACGGGCCGGAAGGCCCGATAGATCGGCCGCCCGTTCGCTCAATTCCTGCAGCGCCTGCTTCTTTGAATTTGCCTTCAGCGCGGGAATGATCGCCTCGGGCGTGATCAGGTTCGTCAATAAAGTCCGTCCAGGCCGTTTTAATGGGCGCCCGCTCACTGAATTCCTCGCGCAATGAGCCAGATGAGGAAATTCAGAGGGCGCTTGAGATATGCGATTGATGGAAAGTTTCGTGAAAGAGCACCCTTCTATCGCGAGCCTTGGCTAGATCGCAAGCTTGGCCGCGGCCCGCGTCGTCGAGCCGACCGCCCCTCCGGACGGCGATATAAGAGCGCCCTCCGGCGGTTCAAGGCGTCAGGCGCCATCGCCAACGAGATTTGCGTGAAAGACTGGGGCCCAAATGCCGGACGGTGCGCTGTTCCACGCGCTTGCACGGCATTTTTCGATTCGCTGATTTCATGATGCAATTGAACATTCATCCCCAGCGTTTTGAGCCCCGGATCATATTCATTACATCTGCGCTTTTTCACGGCGCCTTTCGACCGACGAGCGAATTTTCAGGCTTTCGCGATATTTGGCCACCGTGCGCCGCGCAATGTCGATATTGACTTCTTTCAGTTTGGCCACGATCGCATCGTCGGACAGGATGTCATCCGGGCTTTCCCGCTCGATCATGTGGCGGATGCGGAAGCGCACCGATTCGGCGGAATGCGCATCGCCCCCATTGTTCGCGGCGATCGACGCGGTGAAAAAATATTTCAGTTCGAACAAGCCGCGCGGGGTCGCCATATATTTGTTCGAGGTGACGCGGGAGACCGTCGATTCGTGCATACCGATCGCCTCGGCGATGGTCTTGAGATTGAGCGGCCGCAAATGCTCGACCCCGTGCTGGAAAAAGGCGTCCTGCTGACGCACGATTTCGCTTGAAACTTTCAAAATCGTGCGAGCTCTCTGCTCCAGACTTTTCGTCAGCCAGTTGGCGGTCTGCAGGCAGGTCGACATGAAGGTCCTGTCGACATCGCTGGCGTTGTTCTTCGTCACCCGCGCAGCGTAGCTGTTGTTGACGAGAATGCGGGGCAGCACCTCCGTATTCAATTCGACATGCCAGGCGCCCCCGGCCGCGGCGCGGACGATGACGTCAGGCACGAGAGGCTGGATCGAGCCGCCGCCAAACGCCCGCCCGGGCTTTGGATCGAGCTGCCGGATCTCCGCCAGCATGTCGGCGATGTCCTCCTCATCGACATTGCAGATCTTGCGCAAGGCGGAAAAATCCCGCTTGGCCAGAAGAGGGAGGTTGGCGACGAGCGCTTTCATCGCCGGATCGAAGCGGTCGCGTTCGCGCAGCTGGATGGCGAGGCATTCGGCGAGGTCGCGCGCGCCGACGCCCGAGGGCTCGAAGGTCTGAATGAGGGCGAGAATGCGCTCGACGCGCTCGATCGGAATCTGCAGACGGGCCGCCGTCTCCGTGAGCGAGCCGGCGTAGTAGCCGGCGTCATCGACCGAATCGATCAGGACCTGACCAATCAGCCGTTCGACCGGATCGCGCGTCGCCAAAGTCAATTGTCCTTCAAGATGATCCTTGAGGTTGATCTGCACCGCCGCATAGGCTTCGAGATTGGGCGCCTCGCCGTCGCTGGCCCCGCCCCCAGACGAGCCGGACCAGGAGGTCGCAGACAGGCCCGCGCCTTCATGGCGCTCCACATATTCGAGCGGGGTCGCCGCCCTGTCGTCATCGAAGGCGTTGGACAGTTCGGTTCCAAGACTGCCCTCGAGGGCGACGCGATCGGTCGCAAACGATTCCGAAGTCCAGTCCGCCTCGGCGGGTTCGTTGAAATCCTGACCGAGCGCGGCGTCCGCCGCGTCGGCGACCGTTTCAACGCCGGGCGCATCAATTCGATCAGGCGCCTCGTCCGAGCGTTCGAGCAAAGGGTTGCGTTCGAGCTCCTCCTGAACGAAAGCGGTCAGCTCTATGTTGGAGAATTGCAGAAGCTTGATCGCCTGCAAAAGCTGCGGAGTCATGACCAGGGACTGTCCCTGGCGCATCATGAGCTTAGTGCCAAGCGCCATATTTATGCCAACCTTGAAGAGCTCGGGGAAGGAAACGGCCCATTTCTTGCTTGTAGCATAAATCGCGCGGTTGCACGCCCTCGATTCAGTTTTATCGGAAATTTTTTCGCAGCGACGCGTCTCAAACCACGCGGCGCCCGGCTGAGCCGGCTCAAAGCTCGAAATCGTCGCCGAGATAGAAACGGCGCACATCGGCATGGGCGATGATGTCGACCGGCGCGCCCTCCGTCAGCACGCGCCCCGCATGAATGATATAGGCGCGGTCGATCAGCCCGAGGGTTTCGCGCACGTTGTGATCGGTGATGAGAACGCCGATGCCGCGCTTTTTCAGGTGATGGACGAGAACCTGGATATCGGCGACCGCGATCGGGTCGATGCCCG
>DAITNE010000257.1:0-3713 GCA_036834765.1 Methylocella sp. | reverse complement strand
CGCGCGCGGCCGACCTCGAGCATGTCGGCGTTGATGTCGAGCACCGTGATCTCTGTCTGCGCGCCGCCCGCCCGCGCAATGCGGAAGGCGATGTCGCCGGTGCCGCCGGCGACATCGAGATGGCGGAATTTGCCGCGCCGGGAGGGGCGCACCTTGGCGGCGAAAATATCCTTCCAGACGCGGTGAAGGCCGGCCGACATCAGATCGTTCATGAGGTCGTAGCGCTCGGCGACCTTGTGAAAAACCGCGTCGACCTTCGCCTGCTTCTGGTGCAGGGGGACGCGGGCAAAACCGAAATGGGTCTCTTCGGACATTAAGTTTCGCACTTCGATCGGGCGGCAGTCGTAAAGGCGCGCGACCATAGCCCGCGGCGCGCGCAAAGGCTATGCGGGCGGGAGATTTACACTCAATTGCTTGTCAAAAGACCGGGTTTTCTCGGCGTTGACGCGGGGGTCCCGCCGAGCGCGGATTAGGCATTCGCCAGCCGCCCCGCCTGAGCAGCACCGCAAACTCCGCCATGTCAAGGGAGGGCGCTATTCCTTCGGCAGGGCCACAATCTTGCGATAGAGGCGCCAAGTCGCATGGCCAAGGACCGGGACTGCGACCAGCAGGCCTAGAAACGCTGGCGCCGACGCGACGATCAGCACGATGAACACCATCGCCGCCCAGCCGAGCATCGGGCCCGGGCTCGCCGCGACCGCCCGCAAGCTGGTGATCATTGCGGTGACGAAATCGACATTCCAGTCGAGGAGCAAGGGAACTGACACGACTGTCAACGAAAACGCCACGAAGAGGATCGCAGCTCCGAGCAAGTTCCCGACCAGCAGGAACAACAGGCCTTCCGGCGTGGTCGTCACCATTGTGAGGAATTCAGCCAGAGAGGAAAACGACCGCAGTCCGAAGAACAGGGCCACCAGGATCTGCGCCGCATATATCCAGGCCATGAAGATAAACAGCGTCACGAACGCCATCCAGCCGAGTTCCTCGCCGGCCTGGGAGGCGATCGTTCCGATGATGGCCCGCCAGCTGCGCGGCGCGCCCGCTTCGCGCAACCGGCTGATGGCGTAAAGCCCAATGGCCGCGAACGGGCCGATCATCGCGAACCCGATAATCAACGGATAAATCAAATAGGAGAGGCCAAACGCGTGGGTGCAGGCGACGATCGCGACGCCGCCGAGCGCAAAGATCGCGCCGAAGACCAGGCCGTAACCCGGCGCGCTCTGGAAATCGCGCAAACCCCGTGCAAACGCCTCGGCAATATCTTCGACTGAGATCGGCCGGACGACCGGATCCTGTCTGCTGACGGCGTCCCGTCCAGCGTCGGCTGCATCGATCGAAAGTCGCTCGCTCATGGCGTTTTCGCCAGCATTATAGCGATGCATAGCCCGTTATGACGGGCCGATCGGCTCCAAGAGTGCCCCTTTTTGTGGATTTTGGCAATGCCCCTATCGCCGGCCTCAGTCGAAGAACATCGGCGGCAGCACCGGCATGGCGCCGGCGATGACGGTCTGCTGCGGGGCCGGGCGTCCGAGCTTGTAGCAGAGCGGCACGGGCGCGAGCGTCATCGGCTCGGTCGCTGGAAGCGCGGTTGCGTGCGCCGCGGCGAGCCAGATGCGCGGCGGCGCCTCCTGCGGCGCGGCCGCCGCCGGGCTGTCCGCGTCGGGTTTGGCCGGTCCCAGCGCCGGCCCATTGGCGACGGCCTCGGGGCAACGGCCCTTGTGGGCGCAAATCCCCCGCGCGGGCGTCAGCACCTCGTCGATCCCGGCGTAGGCGAGCGCTTCTGGGCGGCTGACCTCGCCAAGTTGAGCGCCCTTGCGCAGCAGCGCGGTGAAATAGGGATTCTGCCCGCCGTCCGAATAGACCGTGCGCACGGCGGCGCTTCCCTCCGCGACGAAGGCTGCGATGCGCGCCTGCTCACGCGTGCGCCGCTCCGCCGCCGCCGCCTCCTTTGCGGGATCGGTCGAAGGCGCGAAGGCGTAGCGGCCGTTGACGACGCTGACGGCGAGCTCTTCGCCCGTCGCCTCGAACCGGTCCGACCCCTCCTTCAGTTCGCGCCAGAAGGCGATATTCGGGTCGGCGCGATAGCGCGCCATGTTCTGCGCGCTCATGCGGAACGGATAGGCCTGGAACTGGAAGGCGCTCTGGCCGCCGCGCAGCGCCTCGCGGGCGAGGGCGAAGATTTCGCCAACGCCCTTGTCGGTCATCGCGAGGCACCCCGCCGACGAGCAGGTGCCGTGCACCATCACGGATGAGCCGGAGCCGCCATGCGCCTTGTCGTAGGCGTTGGGATAGCCGGTATCGAAGGAGAGGTAATAATGGGAATTGGGGTTCATCTGCGTCGGGCCGACGGCGTAGAAGCCTTCCGGCGTCTGGCGATCGCCCTGCGTCGTCTTTGGTCCCAGCGTTCCGGACCAGCGGCAGATCGGGAAGCTTTTCAGAAAAACATAGCGCCCGGCGCTGTTCTGCTTCCAGATTTCGATTTCGGATTCTTTTTTATAGGAGCGCATCAGGATCGGGGCGGCGGGCGTCGTGTCCTTTGCCGCCATCAGCGCCAGGGTCGCCGCCGGGATCGGCAGTTCGCCCTTTTCCGCCGCGCTCGCGCCCTGCGCCAGCAGCGCCGACAGAAGAACGAAGCCCATAAATCGGGCGCGGCGGAAAAATTCGCGCCAGGATGCTAGAGTCATTTCCGAACCCAAAGGGCGCAAGGGGGCGAAGCAGCGGCGAAGCGAGGGCAGTTCGCCGTTCGGCCAATTTGTTCGATCTTTGCGGCGGCAATAGGGGAAATCCGCTATCCGGTCAGCGGTCGGTTAACATTTTGTGGTTAATTTCTCATAACTTCCGTTAAATCACGATGATTTTGGATCGAATCGATCCAAAATCATGAACGTGATCGATTCGAATAAGGTGCCAGCGCTTGCCGCGAGGCGCGCGCCCGTGTTCAATTAATTTCGGTCAGCTTTGGCGAATCTCATGCTCGATTCGGTTATCGGTTCGCATTTGGCGATGATCGCGGGCGTCGCGATGACCCTTCTCATCGTCCCGCGCATGTTGCGGCAGCGCCGCTCCGCCGCGAGCATGACGGCCTGGCTGATGGCGATCCTGCTCATCCCGTGGCTCGGCATTCCGGCCTATCTCGTCCTTGGCGGGCGCAAGCTCGACGGCGCCTTGATGCTGAAGCCGCATCTCGGCTCCGGCCAGCCGAAGGCGGCGCTGCCGTCGGGCGAAGTGGGCGCCGACCTGTTGTTGCAGAGCTACGGCCTGCCGCGCGCGCAGCCCGGCAACCGATTTTCGCTCTGCGCCGACGGCGTCGAGATCTATCAAAGATTCATCGAGGTGATCGAAGGCGCGGAGAGCCGCATCCATATGGCGAGCTTCATCCTCAGTCCCGACCCCGTCGGCCGCGCCATCATCGAGGCGCTGGCGCAACGCGCGCGCCATGGGCTCGAAGTGCGGCTGCTTCTCGACGGCTTCGGATCGTTTCATACCTCGAAGAGCGCCCTCGATCCGCTGATCCGGGCCGGCGGCGAGGCGGCGTTCTTTCTTCCGGTGCAACTGAGGCATTTCACCCGTACCAACATGCGCAACCATCGCAAGATGCTGATCGCCGATGACCGAAGGGCGGTCGCCGGCGGCGCCAATGTCGCGCTCGAATATATGGGCCCCGAGCCGGATCCGAGGCGCTGGCGCGACCTGTCCTTCCTGCTCGAGGGTCC
>DAITNE010000256.1:659-3716 GCA_036834765.1 Methylocella sp. | reverse complement strand
CGCGGCGGGCGCGGCGATCGGCTTCGTCTCGGCGGCGGCGGCGGCCGCCTGGGCCTCGGCCCCGCCTCAGCCGGGCCTTTGCTGGTACTACACCGACCCCAGCCGCAGAAGCGGCTTCTGGGATACCTGTCCCTGAGGATTCCACCGCGCGCCGGCCCGGCGTCCCCGCCCCGCCGTGCGAAGTGCGAATCCACACAGTCGCGCGAAAGTTGTCAGTTATAGTCAAATCACATTTAAGCACCTGAAAATTTTGGGACTGCGGGCGCGCCGCGAGGCGCGCCCGCAGTTGCCGTTGTGCGATGGGCCAGCCCCACGATCATTGCTCTTTGATCGCACCGGCGGCGCATTATTTGTTGCGCGCAGGGCGCGCGTCCGCTTTTGTCTTTGCCGCCAGACAAAACAAAGGATGCGCCCCGTGAAGCCCCCGACTCTCATGCTCTCTCTTGCTTTTGGGCTTTTCGCCACCGCCGCCATGGCGGCGCTAAAGCCCGGCGACGCCGCGCCCGATTTCACCGTCGAGGCCGCGAAGGGCGGCGAAGAGTTCACCTTCTCCCTCGCTGACGCCCTGAAAAAAGGGCCCGTGGTGCTCTATTTCTATCCCAAATCATTCACCAGCGTCTGCACGGTCGAGGCGCATGACTTCGCCGAAAACATCGACAATTTCGCCGCCGCGGGCGCCAGCGTCATCGGCCTTTCGAGCGACAACATCGACACGCAGCGCGAGTTTTCGAGCAAGGAATGCCGCGACAAATTCCCGGTCGGCGCGGACCCCGGCTTTTCGGTCATTAACGCCTATGACGCGGCTTTCACCATTCCTGGCGCGCCGCCGGTCTTCGCCCACCGCATTTCCTATGTGATTTCGCCCGATGGAAAGATTCTCTCCGTCACCGCCGATTCCGGCGCGGAGAAACACATCGAGAATGCGCTCGCGGTCGTCAGGAAATGGCGCGAGGAGCATAAGCCGTAAAGCCCCGGACTCTTCGCCTCGCCGCCCCTTTAGATATCGAACGAGGATAACCTCGGCGGCCTATCGCGTGCGCGTCGCGCTCAATCTGAAAGGGCTCGCCGCGCAGGAGCGCTTCGTCGATGTCGACGCCGGCGAACAGCGCTCCGAGGCCTTTTTGAAGATCAATCCGCTTTGCGCGGTCCCGGCCCTCGTCGAGCCGGGCCATGCGCCGCCGACCCAGTCGCTGGCGATCCTCGAATTCCTCGACGAGATCGCCCCCGAGCCGCCGCTGCTGCCGGCGGATGCGCATGGGCGCGCGCGGGTGCGCTCGATCGCCCTGATGCTCGCCGCCGACACGCACCCACTCGTCACCCCGCGCGTAAAGCGCTATCTCACGACGGTCGGCGGCTTCGACGACGCGGCCTGGCGCGCCTGGCAGATAAACTGGTTCGCGACGGGCCTCAACGCTGTCGAGCAACGGCTCGCGGCGGAAGCCGCGACCGGCGCCTATTGCCATGGCGATGCGATAACCATCGCCGATATCTGCCTCGCCAGCATTCCGGCGGTGATGAAGGTTTTCAAGATTTCCGTCGCGGGCGTCCCGACGATCGAGCGCATCGTCGCGCGCTGCGAGACGCACGAGGCCTTCGCCAAGGCCGACCCGTTCAAGCAGACCGGCGCGACAAAAACCTGATCGCGAGCGAATGGCGCGAACAACGGAAAGGCGTCACTGGCGTGGCATGACCTCGTCAGGCCCGGCGTGCGCCCTTAGCGCAAGACCCCGAGCAGCCAGAGGATCAAAAGGATCACCAGAACCGTGCCGAGGACGCCGCCGAGCCCTGCGCCGCCATAGGTGTTGAAGGCGTAATAGCCGCCGCCGCCGCCGAACAATAACAACAGGATAACGATGATGAGGAGCGTGCTCATTTTTTGTCTCCGGCCACATACTTGGCGAAAATGTAACTTGCCAACCGCGCGTTTGGTTCAAAACTTTCCACAGCGATTTGACGGAGATCGCGTTTTGAGGGCCGCGCTAGAGGCTTAGAGCGGGATGCGGGCGGACCACTTTTCCCGTCCCGCTCTAGGCGACGCGGAAAACCGCGCTCAAGCTTTCGACCGCATCCCATAATTCGTCGAAATGCGCGATGACGCGGTCCGGCTCAAAAGTCTCCACCGGGAGGTCCGTATAGCCGAAATTGACCGCGACGACCGGGATGCCGGCGTTCTTCGCCGTTTCGATGTCGGTCTTCGAATCGCCGACCATGATGGCGCGGCGCGGGTCGCCGCCAGCCTTCGCGATGGTCTTCAACAGGGCGTCGCCCTCCGGCTTGCTGACCGAAAACGTATCCTTGCCGCAGATCGCCTTGAACCGGCCGGCGAGCCCAAGCGCGGTCAGCAGCAACACGGAAGGCGCTTCGATCTTGTTGGTGCAGATGGCGAAGCTCCAGCCCGCGGCGGCGAAGCGCTCGAGCGCCGCGGTGACGCCCGGATAAAGCACCGTCTCATCGGCGATATGCTCTTCGTAGTGGGCGAGGAAATCGGCGAACAGCTGATCGAGCCGCGCCTCGTTCACATCGACGTCATTGGCCTTCAGGCCGCGTTGCAGCAGCGCTTTGGCGCCCGCGCCGACCATGGCCCGCGCGTCCTGAAAGGGGATCGCGGCGAGGCCTTCGCGGATCAAAAGGGCGTTGAGGGTCGAGACGAGGTCGGCGGCGGTGTCGGCGAGGGTGCCGTCGAGGTCAAACACCAGCAGCGGACGGGACGAGAGAGATTTTGTCATGCGGTCTATCCGGGCGAAAACGCGCCGCAACCTTCACGGAAGCCGGCGGCGAAGGCAAGCCGCATCTTTGTGCGCGCCCGCGTCACGATGATGTTGCAAATCATGCAAATCACGCAAATCATGCAAATCATGAGGCTGATCGAGTCGGGAAGTTTAGAGCGAGACGCGGGCGGAAAAGCAGCTTTTTGCATTTCCTTGTCCCGCTCCAGCTGCAATTGGCGGCCTGGCCATTCGTGAGCAGGTGACCCTTGGCGTGGGGCGAGGCATCGGTTTTGCTGTAACTTCATGAGCGTCGGCTCTTGGCGTGCGAGCCGACAGGCTCGCACGCCCC
>DAITNE010000256.1:0-649 GCA_036834765.1 Methylocella sp. | reverse complement strand
GAGCCAATAAGCGAGCGCGTTAGAACGTCCTCGGGAGGAGCAAGGTCATGCTGGTCGCAACCATCCTGAAGAAGAAGCGTCCTGATGTTAAGACGATCACGCCGGACGCGACCGCGCTCGCTTTCGCAGCGCGACTGAAGGCCGAGCGCATCGGCGCCATGATCGTCAGCGCCGACGGCCGCTCGATCGACGGCATCGTCTCCGAGCGCGATCTCGCCTATGGGCTCGTCACCCATGGCGAGAGGCTGCCCTATGTTCCGGTGTCCGAGTTGATGACCAGGGCGGTCGTCGTCTGCGCGCCGGAGGACAGCATCGCCGACATCATGAACGTCATGACTCTGCGGCGCATTCGCCATCTGCCGGTGAAGCAGGGGGATCGGCTCATCGGCATCGTCAGCATTGGCGACGTACTGAAGCATCGGCTCGACGAGATGCAATTGGAGACCGATGTGCTCCGCGACGTCGCCATCGCGCGACGCTAGATCAAGTTGATTTTGGATTGAACCGATCCAAAATCATGAACGTGATCGATTCCAGGAGTTAAACGCGGGCTCAATCGAGCGGCTTTTGCATGCGGCCAACCGTGGCGTCTGCACCGTCCCGCGCCGTCCGCCGCCGACGTGCGGTTTGCCGCGCGCGTCGGTCGGCG
>DAITNE010000255.1:0-3721 GCA_036834765.1 Methylocella sp. | reverse complement strand
AGGGTCAGGCCATTGGTGAGATTGCCGTTATGGGCGACCGCGAAGCCGCCGGAATTCAGTTCGGCGAAGAGCGGCTGCACATTGCGTAGAATGGTCTCGCCGGTGGTCGAATAGCGGACATGGCCGATCGCCGAATCGCCCGGCAGGCGCTCGATCGTCGAGGCTTTCGAGAAATGGTCGCCGACGAGGCCGAGCCTGCGTTCGGAATTATAGCGTCGCCCGTCGAAGGAGACGATGCCGGCGGCTTCCTGGCCGCGATGCTGGAGGGCGTGAAGCCCGAGGGCGGTGATGGCCGCCGCGTCGGCGTGGCCGAAAATGCCGAATACGCCGCATTCTTCGCGCAATCGGTCCGCGTCGAGGTCGAGATCCGTCAGGCCAAGATCAGCTTGGCCCCGCCCGGATTGGTCCGAATCAGATTGGCCTGCGACATCCATAACCGTCTCCTGCGACTGTTCCGAATCCGGCGGCGCGGCGTCTTGGGATTTTCCCGGCGCGGGGAACCTTACGTCAGCCAAGCCTTCGCGAAGAGAAAGCGGCACTAGCGACATAAAATCTACATAGTCTAACTTGCGCGATTCGTCGACCCCGCGCGCGACAATCTATTGTCGCACCCACAGGCTTATCTTTTCTTTATCTGTCGGGCGCGGGGTTCCAGCGTCAGGCGGACTTCAGGTCTTCTTTCCGTCGGCGGGCTTGTCGGCGGGCGCAAGCGGCGTCGTTTTCGGTTCGACGTCGCTGTCGGGGGCGGCCTCCTCGCTGGGGGCCGTCGCCTTAGGTTGTTTGAGCTTGGCCAGAATGCCGTCGGGATCGTTCGGCAGCATGGCCATGAGCTGATCGCCGGTCGCCTGCAACAGCGGCCGCATGCGGGCCGTCTTGACCCACTCGGGCTGGGTCTTCTCCGGAACGAGCCAGTTGAAAAAGACGAACGCGATGACGCACAGGAAAAGACCGCGCGCGGCACCGAACACGAAGCCGAGCGAGCGATCGAGCGCGCCGACCTTGGAATCGAGAATGGCGTCCGACAGCTTGATCGTAATCAGCGAGACGACGATCAGGGTGACGAAGAAGACGGCGGCGGCGGAGACGCCGAGCGCGACGACGTCTTTCGAGATATAGGGCTTCACATAAGGCAGGACGAGCGGATGAAGGTAGACTGCGGCGAGCGCGGCCGCGCCCCATGAGGCGATCGCCAGCACCTCGCGGGTGAAACCGCGCAGCATTGCGAGCAAGGCGGAAATCAACATTACGACGATCAAGCCGAGATCAAGATAGGATGGCATTGTTTTGGCCTTTCGCGCCGAAATCCCGCAGTCGATGTCCGCCGTCCCGGAAAACGCCGCAGCTATCGCCTAAACTTGCCGCGAAATCCAGCGCCGAAACTGGCAATACCCAATGATTATGTCGGAATCGACGCGCGTTCTTATAGCGAGCCGGCAGGCTTCAGTCATCAACGGGCGCCTCGCGGCCGCGCGCCTTGCGCCCCGCGGTGATTTCCGCGACGAGATCGGAGATATGCGCGCAATTGCGCAGGACGAGATCCTTTGGCGCGGCGATGTCCTTCGGCGCGCGGTCCCGCTCGGCGGGTCCTTGCGGGATCGTCGCGCGGCGAAAGCCGAGTTTCGCCGCTTCTTTCAGCCGCGCCAGTCCATGCGAGACCGGCCGGATCGCGCCGGAGAGACCGATTTCACCGAAAAACACCGAATCAGCGCCAAGGGCGATGTTGCTGAGCGAGGAGATCAACGCCGCCGCGGCGGCGAGGTCAGCGGCCGGCTCGCCGACCCTGAGGCCCCCGGCGACGGTGAGATAGATGTCATACTGGCTGAGCTTCAGCCCGGCGTGGGTCTCCAGAACTGCTACGATCATGGCGAGGCGCGAGGCGTCCCAGCCGACCACCGCGCGGCGCGGCATGCCAAGCGAACTTTGCGCGACAAGCGCCTGAAACTCGACGAGAAGCGGACGCGAGCCCTCCATCCCGGCGAACACCGCGGCGCCGGGCGCTGCGAGGTCCCGCGCCGAAAGGAACAGCGCGGAAGGGTTTTCGACTTCGGCCAGCCCGCGCCCGGTCATCTCGAAGACGCCGATCTCGTCGGTCGCGCCGAAGCGGTTCTTGACCGCGCGCAAGAGGCGCAGATCGCGGCCGCCTTCGCCTTCGAAGGAAAGCACCGCATCGACCATATGTTCGACGACGCGCGGCCCCGCGATCTGGCCGTCTTTGGTGACATGGCCGACGAGGATCACCGCCGCCCCAGTCGTCTTGGCGAAGCGGATCAGCGCCTGCGCCGCGCCGCGCACCTGGCTCACCGTTCCTGGCGTCGACTCGATGAGGCTCGTCCACATGGTCTGGATTGAATCGATGACGACAAGGGCGGGGCGCGCGCCTGCGCTGAGCGTCGCCACGATATCTTCGACGCTAGTCTCCGCGGCGAGTTCGACGGGGCTTTCGCCAAGGCCAAGGCGCAGCGCCCGCAGGCGCACCTGATCGACCGCCTCCTCGCCGGAAATATAGACGACGCGCCGGCCGGCGCTCGCAAGCGCGGCGCAGGCCTGAATGAGGAGGGTCGATTTGCCGATGCCGGGTTCGCCGCCGAGCAGTAGCACCGAGCCTGAGACGAAGCCGCCGCCGCTGACGCGGTCGAGTTCGCCAATGCCGGTCAGGATGCGCGGGGGAGTCGGCTGGTCCGCCTCGATCAGATTCGAGAGATGGAATACGCGCCCCTTGCGCACGCTAAGGGCCGCCTTGGCTCCGATGCCGGCGGCGGCGCTCTCCTCGACGATGGTGTTCCATTCGCCGCAGGCCTCGCAGCGGCCCTGCCAGCGCTGGCTCAGCGCGCCGCAATTCTGGCAGGCGAAGGACGCGCGCGGCTTCGCCATCAGATCTGATCCGGCAAAGCGTCTTCCCGGGCGAGATTGGAGAAGCGGGTCATCTCCGCCTCGAAGGCGAGTTCGACGGTTCCGGTCGGGCCATGGCGCTGCTTGCCGATGATGACTTCGGCGCGGCCATGGAAGCGCTCCATATCGGTCTGCCAGGCGACGAATTCCTCGGTGCCTTCGCGCGGCTGCTTGTTCTTGAGATAATATTCCTCGCGAAACACGAACATGACGACGTCAGCGTCCTGCTCGATGGAGCCAGATTCGCGGAGGTCCGATAGTTGCGGACGCTTGTCGTCGCGGCTCTCGACCTGCCGCGACAATTGCGACAAAGCGATCACAGGCACGTTCATCTCTTTGGCGAGCGCCTTGAGGCCGGTGGTGATCTCGGTGACTTCCTGCACGCGCCCATCGCTGCGGCTCGATTTCGAGCCGCCAAGCAGTTGCAGGTAATCGATGACCAGCACGTCGAGGCCGCGCTGGCGCTTCAGGCGGCGCGCCCGCGCCGTCAATTGCGCGATCGACAGGCCGCCGGTCTGGTCGATGTAGAAGGGGATCGACTGCATCAGCCGCGCCGCGTCGGCGATGCGATGGAATTCGGACTCCGAGATGTCGCCGCGCCGGATCTTGTAGGAGGGCACGCCCGACTGTTCGGCGATGACGCGGGTCGCCAGCTGTTCGGCCGACATTTCGAGCGAGAAAAACCCGACGATGCCGCCGTTCGTGGTCTCGTGCGCGCCGTCGGGGCGAACGCTGAATTCATAGGCTTTGGCGATATTGAAGGCGATGTTGGTCGCGAGCGCCGTCTTGCCCATGCCGGGGCGGCCGGCGACGATGACGAGATCGGAAGCCT
>DAITNE010000254.1:0-3723 GCA_036834765.1 Methylocella sp. | reverse complement strand
CTTCCGCGTCTTTTTGCAGATGTCGGTCGTCGCGACCTTCGCCGCCGCGCTGCCCGTGGTGAAGGTCGGCCGCATCGCGGGCCAGTTCGCCAAGCCCCGCTCGGCGCCCAACGAGACCGTCGGCGGCGTGTCGCTGCCAAGCTATCGCGGCGATATCGTCAACGACATCGCCTTTAGCACGGCGGCGCGCGTGCCCGATCCCGTCCGCCAGCTCGACGCCTATCGCCAGTCGGCGGCGACGCTCAATCTGCTGCGCGCTTTCGCCACCGGCGGCTACGCCAATCTCGAAAACGCGCATCAATGGATGCTGTCCTTCATAAAAGACAGCCCGCAGTCCGCGCGCTATCAGGAGCTCGCCGACCGCATCACCGAGACGCTCGGTTTTATGCGCGCGATCGGGTTGGATCCGGAGTCGCATCAGGAGCTGCGGCAGACCGATTTCTACACTTCGCATGAGGCGCTGTTGCTCGGCTTCGAGCAGGCGCTGACGCGCGTTGATTCGACAACCGGCGATTACTACGCAACCTCCGGCCACATGATCTGGATCGGAGATCGCACGCGCCAGCCGGACCATGCGCATATCGAATACGCGCGGGGCGTAAACAATCCGATTGGCCTCAAATGCGGACCGACGCTGGCGCCCGAAGAGTTGATCCGGCTGATCGACATCCTGAACCCCGACAATGAGCCGGGGCGCCTGACGCTGATCTGCCGCTTCGGCACCGACAAGGTCGGCGAGCATCTGCCCGCGCTGATCCGCGCGGTGAAGGCTGAGGGTCGGCGCGTCGTGTGGTCGTGCGATCCGATGCACGGCAATACGGTGAAGGCGGCCTCCGGCTTCAAGACGCGCCCGTTCGATCGCATCATGAGCGAGATCCGCACCTTCTTTTCGGTGCATCAGGCGGAAGGGACCTACGCCGGCGGCGTGCATCTCGAAATGACCGGCAAGAACGTCACCGAATGCACCGGCGGCGCGCGCGCCATATCGGATGCCGATTTACATGATAGGTATCATACTTACTGCGATCCGCGCCTCAACGCCGAGCAGGCGATCGAAGTCGCTTTCCTGATCGCCGAACTTTTGAAGGGCGAACGCATTGGCCGCGGCCTTGCCGCGCAGGCCGCCGCCGAATAGGGTTGGCGAGGGTTCCTGCAAGGGTTCTGAAGGCCGCCGGGCCAAATAAAACGCCAATGAAATTGGCCGGAAACAGACGCCCCGGGCGGCCCCGCGCAGGGTGTTTCACGTGAAACAGCTTGAATCGCGCAGCAAGGTGTTTCACGTGAAACATCCGTAAGCGCTTATGAGATAAATTCGATAAGGCGCGGATGGCGAACGGTTTTTGGCGGCTCGAGTAGGCCCCGGACAGGTAAGATGGCGCATTTTTCTTCGATCTTTCGCCCGACGCCGCAATGAGCGCTGATGCCCTCGTCATCGGCCTCGCCCAGATCGACTGCACGGTCGGCGACATAGCCGGAAACGTCGCCCGCATCCGCGCGGCGAGAGCCGAGGCGGCGGCGTTCGGGGCTGATATCCTCATGTTTTCAGAGCTCTTCATCGCCGGCTATCCGCCCGAGGACCTGGTGCTGAAGCCGGCTTTTCTCGAGGCCTGCCGCGCCGCCTGCGAGGATGTCGCGCGCGACACCGCCGACGGCGGTCCGGCGCTGCTCGTTGGGCTCCCCTTCGTCGAGGACGGCCTGACCTACAACGCCTACGCCCTGCTCGATAATGGGCGCATCGAGGCCGTGCGCTTCAAGGCCGACCTGCCGAACTATGGCGTTTTCGACGAAAAGCGCGTGTTTTCAGCAGGTCCCATGCCGGGGCCGATCTCGTTCCGGGGCGTTCGCATCGGCATCCCGATCTGCGAGGACATCTGGGGGCCGGACCCCGTCGAATGCATCGCCGAGACCGGCGGCGAGATCCTTCTCGTGCCGAACGGCTCGCCCTATTGGGGCGGCAAGACCGACGAGCGGCTGGCCATCGCGGTCGCCCGCGTCGTCGAGAGCGGCCTGCCGCTAATCTACCTGAACCAGGTCGGCGGCCAGGACGAACTCGTCTTCGACGGCGCCTCCTTTGGCCTCAATGCCGACGCTTCGCTCGCCTTCCAGCTGCCGGCCTTCGCCTCCATCGTGGCCAAGACCGTGTGGCGGCGCGGCCCCAAGGGCTTTGCCTGCGTCGAGGGCCCGAAAGCCGCGCTTGAACAAGGCGATGAGGCGGATTACGCCGCCTGCGTTCTGGGCTTGCGCGATTACGTCGACAAGAACGGCTTTCCGGGTGTCGTGATGGGGCTTTCGGGCGGCGTCGATTCGGCGCTTTGCGCGGCGATGGCGGTCGACGCGCTGGGGCGGGAGCGCGTGCACTGCCTCATGCTGCCCTATCGCTACACCTCGAAGGAATCGCTCAGCGACGCGGAGGCTTGCGCCAAGGCCCTTGGCGTGCGCTACGACATCCTGCCGATCGAGCCCGCCGTCGCCGGCTTCGAGACCTTACTTAGCCCGCTGTTTAAAGGTACGAAACAGGGCCTCACGGAGGAGAACATCCAGAGCCGCGCGCGCGGCGTGATCTTGATGGCGGTCTCCAACAAATTCGGTTCGATGCTGGTCACCACCGGCAACAAGTCGGAGTTGTCGGTCGGCTACGCGACCATCTATGGCGACATGAACGGCGGCTTCAATCCGATCAAGGACCTGTACAAGATGGAGGTCTTCCGGCTCTCGGCGCTGCGCAACCGCTGGAGGCCGAGGGGGGCGCTTGGTCCCGCCGGCGAGGTCATCCCGGCAAATATTCTCGTAAAGCCGCCGTCGGCGGAGCTGCGCGAGAACCAGAAGGATCAGGATTCTCTACCGCCCTATGAAATGCTCGACGCCATCCTGCAGGGGCTGGTCGAAAAGGAGATGCGGGTTTCCGACATTGTCGCGCAGGGATTCGATCTCGAAACGGTGAAGAAAGTCGAACGCCTGCTTTATCTCGCCGAATACAAGCGCCGGCAGTCCGCGCCGGGCGTAAAGGTGACGGCCAAGAATTTCGGCCGCGACCGGCGCTATCCCATCCTCAACAGGTTCCGCGATCCCGGCTCCGCGGCCATCGCCCCGGCGAAGGGCGCGCCGAGCGGGCGCGGCTTCGCGCCCAGCGACGATGCGATGTAGGGTGCGATGGCGGCGGGGAGAGGCCGAAGTTTCACGAATCCTTGACCGCGCGCGTTTCGATTCGAATATAGAGTTACGCCGCCGGCGCCGACGCGCCGCCTATACTTGGGAAATAGAGATGAGCCTGAAACTTCTTGCGATTGTCATTTGCACATTCTTCGGCCTTGTTTTTGTAACGATCGCCCGGGCGGACACCGAAGGACAATGCGGCGGCGCCTACACCAGTCAGAATGGCCAAAGCTACACATGCACGCAAAACCGCAAACCCTATTGCCTCTCCAATGGACGGTGCCAATGCCTCGAAAGGAAGGAATGCCCCGGCGGGAAGCAGGACGAGGAGTGGTAGGGGTAGGCGGGGCGTGAGGAGCGGAGGTTGGGCCGTCCACAGTTGGTAGAAAAGGAGATGCATTTCCAGCTTTGTCGGCGGGCGGAACGGTAAGGCGGTGATGAAGCGGTTGGGTGCAGAGCAAATTTGGAGGCATCTTGAGCGACTGAGATCGCGGGTACAAATTCCACGATTAAGATGTAAAAGTTTTAACTTAATCTGACGGATGGTGTCTTCCGAGGCTCGAATCGAGC
>DAITNE010000253.1:0-3756 GCA_036834765.1 Methylocella sp. | reverse complement strand
TCGGCAAATTCAACGGCCTCGCCGAGACGATGGACGAGATGATCCGCTATCCGATCCGAACGCCCTTCGACGGCGATGCGACGGAGCCCTGCGTCCTTGCCGGGCCAAGCTGCGATTCGGTCGACGTCCTCTACGAGAAGGACCCCTATCACCTTCCCGTCAGTCTGGAGATCGGCGCGAAGGTGCTGATCGAGGGAACAGGCGCCTATACGACGACCTATTCCACCGTCGGCTTCAACGGCTTCCCGCCGCTCAAATCCTACGTGATCTGAGCCGGGCCGCTTCACCCTTCCTTTGTCCCGTACGGCCGGCAGTCGCTCGTTCTTCGAGCGGCTGCGCGGTGCGAGGGTCGTCGCGCATCCCGGCGATCCGCCGGCGGAGGCTCAGATGACCTTGATCCAGAATGATTTTCGCGCCGATGTCGTCGCGCCCTTCGCTGGCGTCGTCAGCGAACCCGAGATCTATATCGCCGACGAGGCGCCGCAGGATTTCTTCGCGCGCGAGGCGTTGCTCGACGCGGCGTTCGGTCCGGCCCGTTTCGAAAAGACCGCCGAGCGGCTGCGCGAAGGGCGCCTGCCGGCCGAGGGGTTGGCGCTCGTCATGAAGCATGAGGCTCTGTTGATGGGCACGCTGCGCCTGTGGCATGTCGATGCCGGAGGGGCGGACGCGTTGATGCTGGGTCCGCTCGCCATCGCGAAGCCCTATCGCTCGCGCGGGTTCGGCCGCAGGATGATGGCCGAGGCGCTGTTTCGCGCCTTCGCCGCGGGACATCGGGCCGTGCTGCTCGTTGGCGATGCGCCTTATTACGAGGCGTTTGGCTTCTCGCGGCGCGTGACGCGCGGTCTCACGCTGCCGGGACCCGTCGATGAGGCGCGTTTCCTCGGCCTCGAACTCGCCGCCGGCGCCTTGCAGGGCGCACAAGGGCTCGTCCGCGCGACGGGACGCCTTGAGCCGGCAAGGCTGCGCGAGGCGGCCTGAGAACGCGCGGTCATCAGGACGACATGCGGCCATGCTGAAAAGCCGCTTTTCCTCTCGACGCGCCGCGATCCTTAATAAATCAGCGGCCTGCCCCAGAAGGCAGGCGTTTCCCCGCTTCCCGCGAAACCTCGATCCGTTACCTTGTTCCCTGGGAGATAAAAGAATGTCGCAATGGCCCGTGCATGGCGCGATTACAGGTCCGCTCGTCCTGATTGGCTTCGGCTCGATCGGGCGCGGGATATTGCCCCTCCTCGAGCGCCATTTCACCTTCGACAAGTCGCGCTTCACCGTCATCGATCCGGAGGACAAGGATCGCCATCTGCTCGATGAGCGCGGCATCGCTTTCGTGAAGGAAGCGGTCACGCGCGACAATTTCGTCGACCTTCTGAAGCCGCTCCTCACCGCAGGCGAGGGCCAGCCCTTCATCGTCAATCTCTCCGTCGACGTCTCCTCGGTCGCGATCATGCGTCTCGCTCATGAAGTCGGCGCGCTTTACATCGACACGGTGGCCGAGCCGTGGGTCGGATTCTACACCGATCCGCGCCTGACCCAGTCCGAGCGTTCGAATTATGCGCTGCGCGAGGCCGTCCTTGATTTGCGCCGCGCCATTGGCCCTGGCCCGACCGCGATCTCCTGCTGCGGCGCCAATCCCGGCATGGTGTCCTGGTTCGTCAAGCAGGCGCTCCTCAATGTCGCCGCCGATTGCGGCATCGACGCCGGCGCGCCGACGACGCGCGAGCAGTGGGCCGAGCTTGCCCGCAAGACCGGCGTCGCGGGCATTCATATCGCCGAGCGCGACACGCAGCGGGCGCGCAAACCAAAGCCGATGGGCGTTTTCGTCAACACCTGGTCGGTCGAGGGCTTCATCTCGGAAGGGCTGCAGCCGGCCGAACTCGGCTGGGGCACTTATGAGAAGCACCTGCCGCCGGAAGGCAAGAGGCACGCCTTCGGCCCCGATTGCGCGATCTATCTTATGCGCCCCGGCGCCGGCACGCGCGTGCGCTCCTGGACGCCGACGGCGCAGGCGCAGCACGGCTGGCTCATCACCCATAATGAATCGATCTCTATCGCCGATTACTTCACCGTTCGCGAGTTCGGCGAGGTGGTCTACCGGCCGACCTGCCACTACGCCTATCGCCCGGCCGACGACGCCGTGCTGTCGCTCGACGAGATGGCCGGCGCGCAATGGAAGCCTCAGGAGGATTCGCATATTCTTGAGGAGGACGAGATCGTCGACGGCATCGACGAACTCGGCGTGCTGCTCTACGGCCACGCCAAGAACGCCTATTGGTACGGCTCGCGGCTTTCGATCGAGGAGACGCGCCGGATCGCGCCCTACCAGAATGCGACCGGCATGCAGGTCAGTTCCGCCGTTCTCGCCGGCATGGTCTGGGCGCTGGAGAACCCCCGCGCCGGCATCGTCGAGGCCGACGAACTCGATTTCCGCTGCTGCCTCGAAATCCAGAGTCCCTATCTCGGGCCGGTCGTCGGCGAATACACCGACTGGACGCCGCTCAAGGACCGCGGCGTCCTGTTCGCCGAGGATCTTGATATGGACAGCCCGTGGCAGTTCAAGAATGTGATCGTGCGGTAGGGTAATATCGGATCAGATGGATATGCCGGAGCGAATTCGCCGCACGCGAAGGCGCTCTTCGGCTTAATCAAAGCCTTGGCGGTGGGTTGATCGGAGGTATAGTCGGGTAGGGCCCGGCGTCCCAGTCGATCGATCGAACGGCGGTTTCAGATGAGCGCTCGAGCAGACTACTCCGCCGTCGGCCCGCGTCTTGGCGCCCTGCTCGCCCAGCGCCAGGCTGATGTGGACCATGCCAAATCCAAGCGCTCCCCCGGCAGTTTGACCGGAGCCATCGGCGAGGCGGTGAAACCGCCGGATTTCGCGCCGCCCTGTTTCACCATTTTGCGACGACCGGTCGACCCGGGGTGATCGCCGAAATCGCCAGCGCCTCACCGCTCTCCAAGGTGACGCGGTCACGCCTCGACGTCAGGGATCTCGCCGAGGATTTTCGCGACGCCGGCGCGACATGCGTCTCAGGCTGTCAGGATAGGTGTCTTTTCCGCGGCAGCCTCGCCGATTTCAAGGCGGCGAAGGCCGCCAATCTGCCCATCCTCGCCAATGACGTCGTCGTCGATCAATATCAGATCCTCGAAGCCCGTTACGCGGGCGCGGACGCGATCGTGCTGATTGTCGGCATTCTGGGCCCCCAGACCGGCGACTTCCTCGCCCGCGCTCAGTCGGTCATGCTCGATTCAATCGTCGAGGTGCGCAATGAAATCGAGCTTGAGATCGCCATCGAAGCGGGCGCAAATCTCATCAGCGTCAATGATCGCAATCTGGAGACTCTGGAGATCGACCCCGGCGTCTGCGAAAGGCTCATTTCGCAAATCCCGCTCGACCGCGTGCTCGCGGCGGCCGCGGGCGACATCAGGTCCCTCGCCGATATCGACAGGATAACGGCGCTCGGCGCAAAGGCCATTCGCGTTTCGGACGTGCTGATGGAGGCGCGCGATCCCTACGAGATGCTTCACCAGCTTCTCGGCACGACCCCGCCCGAAGATTTCGAGCAGACGCTGGAACAGGATTGATCGGCTCTCGCAGGGGGGCTCGCGGAAACCGGCGCTGCTGAGATCGAGGAGGCTGACGAACTCCGCTGCTGCCTCGAAATCCGGAGCCCCTATCTAGGGGCCGGTCATCTGCGAATATACCGACTAGTACCCGGAATCACTGGTCCGCGAAACATGGTTTGAGGCGTTTTTGATGGA
>DAITNE010000252.1:0-3764 GCA_036834765.1 Methylocella sp. | reverse complement strand
TCTCCGCTTCGGATCGCATTTCGACGCTGGACCTCGCCATTCGCGAATGGATCGGGCTGCTCGCCTATCGCCTGACGCACAAAACCAACGCCCTGTTTCCCGCGCCTTAGAGCCTGTCCCCGAAGTCGCAGAGTTTCCGGCCGGTTCAGGAATCATGCGTCAATGCGGCGCGCGCGGCTGAAAAAAACTCGCGCCTCATGACGATCAGGAAAATCAGGGCGGTGGTCGCCATCAGCACGTACGGGCTGACGAACCAGCCAATATAGGCGAAGGCGAAATAGATGGTGCGCAGGCCCTTGGCGAAATGGACGCCGGCGTCGATGGTCATCAGTCCAGCCCGGTGGGCGGCCTTGTCTCGCGCCACAGCGTCGGGGAATTCAGGCCCGGGCGTCGCGCCGACAAGGATCGCCGCATAGATGAAAAGACGATAGGCCCAGGCGAATTTGAAGAATGAATAGCCAAAGATGAAGGCGAGGCCGAGGACCTTCAGCTCCCAGTTTCCCCGCGTCACGGTCAGGCCGAACGGAAGGTCGGCGAAAACCTTGATCACGTCGTCGGTCGCACGCATCGACGCGGCCGCGCCGCCGAGCACGATCAGCGACGTCGAGGCGAAAAACGCGGCGCCATTTTGAAGGCTCGACATGATGCCGGCGTCGGCGATGCGCGTGTCGCGCTGGCTCATCGCCCGCATCCACCCCAACCGCTGCTCGTCCATGAGGACCGACAGGCTGGTCGCCTTGCCGAGTCCGCGTTCATTGACGAACCGAAAGAAGACCCAGACACCAAAGAAGAAGGCGAGGCCGACGCTGTCGGCTATGGAAAGGTCGAGCATTTTCCCCCTTGATAAGCTCCGACCATTCGATCGCTTTCCGGAAAATCCTGTCGAATGGCGCGCGAATCCAGCATATCAAATTTCTCGCCGCTCGCCGACGTTCGCGTCGCCGCTCAAAATTAGAGGGCCCGAGGCGGGGTTGCCGGCTTCACGCTCAAAAATGATGGATCGTCGTGACCTATACCCTCGTCATCGCCAATAAAGCCTATTCGTCATGGTCGTTCAGGCCCTGGATCCTGATGCGGCATTTCGGCATTCCCTTCGAGGAAGTGACCGTGCCGCTTGGCCGACCCGAGACGCGAGCGGAAATCCTGCGCTATTCCCCGGCCGGCAAATGTCCGATCTTGCGCGACGACGACCGCCTCGTCTGGGATTCACTTTCGATCATCGAATATGTCGCCGAAGATCCTGACCGTGCCATCTGGCCGCGCGATCTGGCCGCGCGATCCGGCCGCACGGGGCGAGGCGCGCTCGCTGAGCGCCGAGATGCATTCGGGCTTTATGGGTCTTCGGTCGCATCTTCCGATGAACATGCGCCGGCCCGTCAAAGAGCGTCCGTTGACCCCAGAGGCGGCGGCCGATATCGCGCGCATCGAACAGGCTTTCGGCTCGGCGCGCGCCAAATACGGCGCCGATGGCGCATTCCTCTTCGGTGAATTCTCGGCCGCCGACGCAATGTTCGCGCCCGTCGTCAACCGGCTGCATATCTACGCCGCGCCCGTTTCGCCTCAAACCCGCGCTTATATGGACGCCGTCATGGCGCTGCCGGCGTGGCGGGACTGGAGCGCGGGCGCCTTCGGCGAACTCTGGACAATTGAAAAATACGACCTACTCTAATCGCCCGTGAACGGCGAGGAACCCGTGCAGCGCTCATCGGACGGCCGCTCCGTTGTTGGAAATCCCGACGCAAAGGCGGATATCGATCAATTCATCGCCGCGGCGTCCAAGCCTGCGCCCGCCGCATCCGGGCGCGGACGCCTGATCTTTGCGCTCGACGCGACAATGAGCCGGCAGCCCACCTGGGATCTGGCGCAAGGACTTCAGGCAAGGATGTTCGAGACGGCCGCCGCCCATGGCGGCCTCGAGGTCCAGCTGGTTTATTATCGGGGGTTTCGCGAGTGCAAGGCCTCGCGCTTCCTCAGCGGCGGCAAGGACCTCGGGGCGCTGATGACGAAAATCTCCGTCGAGGCGGGCCATACGCAAATCGCCAGGGTGCTGCGCCATGTCCTCGATGAAGCGCGCCGCTCGCCAGTTCGCGCCTTGATCTTTATCGGCGACGCGATGGAGGAAAAAGCCGACGATCTCGCCGAGCTCGCCGGGCAGGCGGGGCTTCTCGGGGTCAAGGCGTTCGTTTTTCAGGAGGGGACCGATCGGGCCGTGGAGCGGACCTTTCGCCAGATCGCCTTGCTGAGCGGCGGCGCCTATGCAACATTCGACTCCGGCGCTCCGCAGCGGCTTGCGGCGCTTCTTTCCGCCGTCGCGGCCTACGCTTCCGGCGGCTGGCCCGCCCTTGAGGCCGAAGCGCGCTCGCGCGGCGCGGCGGCCGACCTTCTGTTAGCGCAAATGCGCTGAGTGGCGACGCCTGATGGTTTATCTTCTTGTCGGATTTCTGCTGATCTGGCTTTTGCTCGGGGGGCTTAGGGCGTTCGCGCAGGCGAGCCCGGCGGCGCTCGCGCGTCTGATAAAACGGAGCGGGGGCGCGGCGGCTCTGGCGATCGCGGGGTTTCTCCTGTTGCGCGGCGGGGTCGCGCTCGCCATCGGCTTCGCTGGACTAGGGTTCTGGCTCCTTAACATTGGCAGCGGCGGCGTGTGGCGGATATTCGCATCGCCCGCCGCCAAGGGGTTCGGCGCAACGGGGTCTGGGACGCGGAAGGGCCGTGCGTCTTGCGTCCGGTCAGCCATGATTGAAATGGAGCTCGATCACGAGACGGGCAAGATGCGCGGCAGCATTCTCGCCGGGCCGGACGAAGGCAAGGAGCTAGATTCTCTGACGCGGCCTCAGTGCGAAGTCCTCTATGATCTTTGCCGTCGAGACGATCCGGAGGGCGCCCGCATTTTGCAGGCTTATCTCGATCGCCGGTTTTCCGGCTGGCGTCCGGCAGACGAGGCGCAAAGCGGCTCTCGGAGCGGAGAGGCGCGACGGCGCGCCGGCGCGATGTCCAAGGATGAAGCGTATGAGGTCCTGGGGCTTGAAAAGGGCGCAACGCGCGAAGAAGTCGTTCGCTCGCACCGGTCTTTGATGAAAAAACTTCATCCAGATCATGGCGGGACGACGGACTTGGCGGCGCGGGTGAATGAAGCGAAAGAGGTCTTGATGCGGCGTCATTCGTAGCGCCCCAAGGGTTCAGAGCATTTTGTTCATCTTGTGAGCGTTCACAATGCTCGCCAAAGCGTTAGTTTTTCGTTGCGAAACAGGAAAATCCCGTTCGCTTCAGGGTTTTGCAGGCGAGCTCCGCGCTATCCGCCTCGAGGCCAGCGAAGCGCGCCCGGTAGAGCGTCTCCGCGCCCTTTTGCACTTTTTCCGTAAAGGGCTGCGCCGCGCCCAACGTTTTGCGGCCGTCGGCTTTCGCTTTGGCTAGAAGCGCGTTCGCCTTGGCGACGTCATCCGTCGCGCCGATCTGGATCATCCATCCGGTGCGGGCGGCGGCCGGACGGTGCGCAATCTCCGCCTTAACGCCATCGGCTGGTTCCGCCTCCGCCTGCGGGGCCGTCTTTTCGATTAGCTTCTCGATTGCCTTGCGGTCTTTTGCCGGGGCCGCGCCGGCGATCCAGTGCATCGCCGACGGCGTTGTGATCGAGGCGGTCGCATCGCTCGTTTGGCTGGTCGATCCGTCAAGCGCGGCAGTTCTGGCGAGTGACGGATTTGAGGGCGCCTTTTTATTTGCTGCGGCGGCGTCAGGCTGCTGCCGGACCGCGCCCGAAACATAGGCCG